>NZ_JAUOSC010000799.1:0-289 GCF_030548285.1 Gilvimarinus sp. 1_MG-2023 | reverse complement strand
CTGTTGCAGGGACCTTGACTGCTCCTTGATCGCCTGATCAGGTTCTGACCAATGGGTCAGAACCTTTATTCGTTCAGTGGTTCCGGAGGAATGGATCATGAAACGCAGATTAAACGGCAGTGCCATTGTTGGTTTGACGGTATTTTCTATTTCAGCGTTGCTGACCGCGGTGCTGGGATATCGTCAGATCGACAAGATGAATTACCACACGGTGCTGGTGGCTAACCAGACCTTGACCGCCGGTACCCTGGTGACTGAAAACACACTGACGATGCGCGAAATTGAAAAA
>NZ_JAUOSC010000798.1:0-289 GCF_030548285.1 Gilvimarinus sp. 1_MG-2023 | reverse complement strand
ACCAGGCGGCTTTGGTGCGGCTGAGCTGCCAGCGCTCAACACATATCGATACCGGAACTTCCAGCAAGCAAATAGCGGAGGTGAGGGCGGCGATGCTCATTAGGGCGAAAAACGCGATGGCCATCCAGTCACCGGCTCCGCCCATATGGGCGAACAGTGCGGGTAGTACCTGAAAAATCAAACAGGGGCCGGCAATCAGCTCACCGCTGTCTGAATATACCGCCACTCCTTGGGCTTTGGCGACGTAAAACGCCGGGATAATCAACAAGCCGGCGGTAAACGCAAAGCC
>NZ_JAUOSC010000797.1:0-289 GCF_030548285.1 Gilvimarinus sp. 1_MG-2023 | reverse complement strand
GCGTGTGCCTCCACGCCCAGGCAAACAACAGACAGCCTGGCGGAGACCAGCACCAGCACCGGCCCGCGACCAGACGGCATGCCGGACTGGGCACTGACGCCACCTTCTGCTGCCGGGATGGCGTACGGGGTTGGCAGTATCGAGGTGTATGGTGACCCGGTCAGTGCCATCAAGCGTGCCAGCGAGCTGGCGCGGGTTGATCTGGTCAGCCAGTTACGGGTGACAATCAGCGGTGATTTTTCGTCGACGGTGACAGAAACATCAGGCAGCGACAAGGAAACCCGGGTGC
>NZ_JAUOSC010000796.1:0-289 GCF_030548285.1 Gilvimarinus sp. 1_MG-2023 | reverse complement strand
ATTGTGTTGCTGCGGTTTGCGGCAGCCGCCCTAGAGCAGCAATAACAGCGCCGTTGTAAGGGTGAAAAATGACGCCACCGTTGCCACCAACAAGCCACTGGAACAGAAGTTGCGCATACCGTAATGACTGCCAACCATCGGAAACAGCGCCGCCATGGGCAAGGCAGCATAAACAATGGTGAGGGTTTGCAATGTCGGGTCAAAGTCGGGCCACAGCATCAATACCAACATCACCGCCAGTGGATGAACCAGCAGCTTGATGGTGCTGAGAAAGCTGATATCACGGAGG
>NZ_JAUOSC010000795.1:0-289 GCF_030548285.1 Gilvimarinus sp. 1_MG-2023 | reverse complement strand
CACTGGGCCTGACCGCACAAGACTTTTAGACCATCGGTTTTTAAGTCAGACTTTTCACTACCAACGCTTGAACTACACAACCAGTAGGTGTTTGCCACCTGCTGGTTGCTTTTTTTTACCCACTTTTAGAGCAACCTGATGACCATCTTGCTTTATCTCGCCCGTATTTTGCTTGTCGCCGTACTGGTTGTGGTGGTTTGGGCTTCGCTCAAACAAACCGGCAGTGCCATCGCCGGATCCGACAAAACTGCTCACTTCCTTGCGTATATGGCGTTGGCCGGACTGGGGC
>NZ_JAUOSC010000794.1:0-289 GCF_030548285.1 Gilvimarinus sp. 1_MG-2023 | reverse complement strand
ATATGATGACATTTCTTCAAGTATTCCGGGTTTTAATACAACAGCCAGACCTTGTGGTCGGCATCCTCGACGATTAACACTTTCTGCGGTCAATCAATCACCATATGACGCAGCCACCAATAGCAGGCTGATTGAAACTGATTTAATCATGTTGATAGGTCCTGTTAAGCCATCGATAACATGCCATGAGATTATTCACCGGCCAGCTGTTGCAGTACGGCAACCACATCCTCTGGCTCGGCACGTTTGTGGTAGTCGACATCAACAAACTGCCAGGCCACCACCCCAT
>NZ_JAUOSC010000793.1:0-289 GCF_030548285.1 Gilvimarinus sp. 1_MG-2023 | reverse complement strand
CCCCAGACCAGAGCCTTGGAGCTGGCCATCAGGCAGACCAGTCCGGAGACGAGCCAGAAAACAGCCATTTTGGTGGGCAGCGATTCAATTTCTGCGGCTTCATCTTCGTCGACAATGGGTTCACCACTCTCATCGGACTCCTGGAACAGGATGTACATGGTGGCGACCAGACCGGCCAGCAGAAGGAGGGAATCAACATAACTCAATTCCAGGTCGGCAAGTGTCAAGCCCGCCAGAATGCTGACCAGCAACAACAGTGGCAGTTCTTTGCGAAGTAATTTCTTTTTCA
>NZ_JAUOSC010000792.1:0-289 GCF_030548285.1 Gilvimarinus sp. 1_MG-2023 | reverse complement strand
ATCCTTTACTCTGCACACCCTGGAATCCGCCCCGGCCGAAAGCAAGCCGCTGCTGGAAAAATCGTTACGAGCCTTTGGCTCTATTCCGGGTCTGCACGCCGTGATGGCCGAATCGCCAGAAACACTGGAAGCCTACCAACAGCTGCACCAATTATTTACGCAAACCTCATTTGATGCTGAAGAACTCACCGTCGTCTGGCAAACCATCAATGTTGAACACCAGTGCCATTACTGCGTACCGGCTCACACTGCCATTGCCAATATGATGAAGGTTGATCCTGAGCTGACC
>NZ_JAUOSC010000791.1:0-290 GCF_030548285.1 Gilvimarinus sp. 1_MG-2023 | reverse complement strand
GATCAGAATAACGGCAACATCGCAACTGGAAGCACCGGTTGCCATATTGCGCGTATATTGTTCGTGCCCTGGGCAATCGGCGATGATGAATTTGCGCTTTTCAGTAGAGAAATAACGATAGGCAACATCGATGGTGATGCCTTGCTCCCGCTCGGACTGCAGTCCATCAACCAGCAAGGCGAGGTCAAATTCACCATCAGTGGTGTTAAATTTCTGTGAATCATTTTTGATCGCAGCAAGTTGATCTTCAAAAATCAGTTTGGAATCGTGCAACATCCGTCCGATCAGAG
>NZ_JAUOSC010000790.1:0-290 GCF_030548285.1 Gilvimarinus sp. 1_MG-2023 | reverse complement strand
AAATAGAGGTGAGAAATCAAAACGGAAGGTGCAGAACCTTCACTTGAGATGGGAGGGCAGGTTAACAGATTCGGCAATTCGGGTCATTTTGTTTAGGCTCGTTCCTGGCAGTTAAGTCACGGTAATTTCCTGAACAACCCTGGAGTTGGCCGTTTTTACCCCGTTTAACCGCCCCTCCCGGCCTCCCCCTTTTCAGGAGGAAGAAATTTATTACTCCCTCCCCTTGCCAAGGGGAGGGCTGAGGGGGATCAGGCAATCCCGCGCCGCAGCGACCACGGCTTCTCTTAATC
>NZ_JAUOSC010000079.1:0-528 GCF_030548285.1 Gilvimarinus sp. 1_MG-2023 | reverse complement strand
TTAAGGTTGATGGTAATGGGTTTTTCGGGAGCGGCCAGTTTGACGGTACAGGCTGATAAAACGCTGGCCAGAACAATCGCAGACACGCTCAAGACAATGCGGGGGGTGTATGGCATAACAAGCCTCCTGGGCAATTGGACTCTACTGTAACGTTGGATTGTGGCAATGCAACCGCTGTCTGGCGTCAGTAGACAGTCAGTACCCGGGTCTGGCATGGTCGGGTCGTCAGGGGATCGGTTGATCGATCAGACAGTGCAGCTTTTACCGTGCCCGGAATGATAATACGTGGATACGGTGTTTGATCAGGACTTTGGTTTATTTTATGGCATGGTTGACTTTCTAATGACAAATAGCCTTGTGCGATTCTCTCTGACAGCATGGTTGCTGTTGATCCTGACCTGTCCTGTGATGGCGGAATCCATCCGGGTTGCGGTGGGCATTTCCATGTCGCCCTATATTATTACTGAAGAAGACTCAGGGGCAGAGCTGGAGATTGTTCGCGAAGCGCTGGCGTTGCAAGGGTATGAC
>NZ_JAUOSC010000789.1:0-290 GCF_030548285.1 Gilvimarinus sp. 1_MG-2023 | reverse complement strand
GGATAGGGCGATATATTCATCGAAGTCCCTTGGTGCAAGACAGCACCTCGACCAAGGTATTTGTGGGAGGGGTCTACCATTTTTAAGCAGGGATTTGGCTTGAGTTTGTCGCTTGCCATCAGCGGCGTCTGCTCGGCACAGGATGGCCAGACCAATAAGCAAGTGCAGTTAACAGTTAGGCCCAGTTTGTGTATTTTAGAGCGCGGCCAAAACAATTGTCGGAACAACGTTGAGGTTCACTGGCAGGCGGCTCGCCAATACTCGGTATGCTTGTTCGCCCAGGGGCAAGC
>NZ_JAUOSC010000788.1:0-290 GCF_030548285.1 Gilvimarinus sp. 1_MG-2023 | reverse complement strand
ACGACATTGGCGATATCGGTATCTTTGTTGGTTGCGATGGTGGCAATGGCGGCAACCATGGTGCCATAACGCTGGCTGTCAATATCGGCGCTGGACGAGCTGGCGGCGGTGATATCGGCAGGAGAAACATTGGTAATATCGACGTTATCCAGACCCAGCAAGGTGGCCGTGGCTTTGTTGACAGCTTCAACTTCGGCAGCGCTGGCGCCGCTGGGGTACGCTGCGGCGGCACGAATCGCGGCCAAATGCGTGATTGGCGTTACCATCAGGTTCTTGGCAGTGTCTGCACC
>NZ_JAUOSC010000787.1:0-290 GCF_030548285.1 Gilvimarinus sp. 1_MG-2023 | reverse complement strand
TAATAGCCATGATGTCGTCTTTTTCGACCTTGTCGCCGAGGTGCTTGAGATTACGCACAAAGCCGCTGTCGGTGGCTCGCATCCAGCCGCTGTTACGGGCAATCAGGGGTTCAATCGGAAATTTTTTCTGACGGCTGGCCGGCAGCATGCCGAGATGGCGCATTACCCGCAGAATTCCCCGCTCACCAGCCCGAATGCAGAGTTCATCGTAGCGTAAGGCTTCCCCTGCTTCGTAGAGCAAGATCTTGACCCCCATTTCGTTGGCTGATTCCCGTAACGAGCCATCACGC
>NZ_JAUOSC010000786.1:0-290 GCF_030548285.1 Gilvimarinus sp. 1_MG-2023 | reverse complement strand
GGTGACTATTGTTCATCATGGTGAAACCTCGCCAACGATTGATACTGACCTGTTCCCTAATACCCGTTATGTATCAAAACAAGGCTACTGGACGTCGGATATCAACTATGACGGCGTCACGGCCTGGGTGGTTGATTTCTCGGATGGTGATGTCACATTGACGTCGATGGAAAGTTCCTCGGTCGGAATTTATCGATCGATTCGTCTGGTCGTTGGAGAGGAATAGCTTGTGCGATTAAATATAGGGTGTCTTGCTATAGCTGCGCTGTTGTCTTCAGTGGCAGTGGCTG
>NZ_JAUOSC010000785.1:0-290 GCF_030548285.1 Gilvimarinus sp. 1_MG-2023 | reverse complement strand
GAATACTGCAACCCTTGCGATGTGATTCATCAGGGGAAGCGGCAGGAGGTCTGGCCGCTGGAGGGGTTCGAGCATCTGTCGATTGATGGCACCGAGTACGAAGCGTTCAGCACCTCGGGCGGATTGGGGACGCTCTGCGAAACCCTGCAAGGCCGCGTGCGGGAGCTGAACTACAAGACGATCCGTTACAAGGGCCATCGCGACCGGATGCTGTTCCTGCTGGATGAGCTTCGCTTGCGCGATCGCCGTCCGTTGTTGAAGGAGATTCTGGCGAATGCCGTTCCGCGCAC
>NZ_JAUOSC010000784.1:0-290 GCF_030548285.1 Gilvimarinus sp. 1_MG-2023 | reverse complement strand
GGTCTGGCCCAGTTACGCAGGCAAACGCCGCCAGCCATTCTGGTGTCTGCTATCAGCACTGCTGCTGGAGCAGATGGGCTACCGTATCCTGTTCCACGGCAGTACCGCCCATACCGAAGGCCGGGTATATCTGCACGAAGTATTTGAACAGCTGGACCTGGCAACACTGGCTCATACTGACCAGATCAATCATGGCCCCAGCCTGGCGTACCTGCCTTGCGAAGCGATCAACCCATTATTCCAGCGCTGGCTGTCACTCAAGGCCATTCTTGGGGTTCGCTCCCCCATCA
>NZ_JAUOSC010000783.1:0-290 GCF_030548285.1 Gilvimarinus sp. 1_MG-2023 | reverse complement strand
CACTTGGGGTTCATCAGAAACTGTTTGCCATCGTCGGAAACGGCGGCACTGAAATGGTTAGCCACAGCCTCATGCATACCCAGGTGGGCAACAATGCGGAGGCTGGCTGCGAGATCGATCCGCAACTGCTCTTCGAGAGAAAGCGACATAGGTTACTCCGGTAAAATGCGTACTTGCGCTATACGTCAATGATGCGTCAGCGTTGATAGGGGCTGCTGTCGATAATGATGTGTTAACTGCCAGCCAATGGGGATTGTTATGGGTAGCCAGGTATCCAGAGCGATTGACGC
>NZ_JAUOSC010000782.1:0-290 GCF_030548285.1 Gilvimarinus sp. 1_MG-2023 | reverse complement strand
GGCACTGCCATCGTTTTTCACGGAATCATGAATACGGCCGTTATAGGCTTGCGTCATCACAACCGCGCCATCGGCAAGCAGTTGAGGAGCTTGTGCGCCGGATTCCCACCAGATGATATCCTGCTTGATGGCATCGAGTTGACGGAATGCACGGTCCAGCCCTTTTTTGGTTGCCAGGACGTCGTAGACCTTGTCTTTACTGACGCCATCAGCCAGCAGAGCCCATTCCAGCGTGCCTTTGGGGCTTTTGCGCAAGCCACGTTTGCCAGGGAATTTGTCCGTGTCAAAGA
>NZ_JAUOSC010000781.1:0-290 GCF_030548285.1 Gilvimarinus sp. 1_MG-2023 | reverse complement strand
AGCAGGGACAGATTGCTGTCGAGCGTTGGAATCCCCGTGATTTTGCGTACGACAACTACCAGACCGTCGATGATCGTCCTTACGGTGGTGGCCCCGGCATGCTGATGAAAATCCAGCCGCTGCAGGATGCCATTGCCGCCGCTCGTGAAGCGGCAGATCAGCAACCAGGGAAACCGGCGCGAGTGATTTATCTGTCACCGCAAGGGCGCAAACTGGATCAGGCGGGGGTGCTGGAACTGGCACAACACGACAAGCTGATTCTGGTATCGGGACGATACGAAGGCATTGAT
>NZ_JAUOSC010000780.1:0-290 GCF_030548285.1 Gilvimarinus sp. 1_MG-2023 | reverse complement strand
CTGCTATTGGCATGTCGGTCTGCCTGTTATACCTACAAAACGCACTGATACTGTTTCTCATTAATATTTTCAATTGTAGATTTGTAACTAACTGAGACACACTCTGTCGCCACAAAAAGGACCGTTGGCGCCGTGTATTACGTGTTCATCGTCTGATTCATCCACTTGACCATAACAAACAGGGACACCATGTCTGCGGCGCCCCCGGCAGCAAATTCTGCAACTCCAGTAGCCACCCGTTGGAAATCCGTGTCGTTGGCGACCTTGCGCCAATGGCATTGGGTCAGCTC
>NZ_JAUOSC010000078.1:0-529 GCF_030548285.1 Gilvimarinus sp. 1_MG-2023 | reverse complement strand
CACCTCACCTGTCGGATCTGACCGGGCGTACGGTTCTGGATGTTGGCTGCGGCTCGGGCTATCACCTCTGGCGCATGCTGGGTGCCGGTGCGTTCCGGGTGCTGGGAGTGGATCCTTCGCGGCTGTTTCTGATGCAGTTCCAGGCCATCAAGCGCTATGTCGCCGCAGCACAGGGCGTGGCTCCCCGCGCAGACCTGTTGCCGTTCAAAATGGAAGATGTCCCTGCTAACCTGAAAGCCTTTGATACTGTGTTTTCGATGGGGGTGTTGTATCACCGCAAATCGCCGATTGAACATCTGGAAGAGCTGCGCGGGGCATTAAAACCCGGTGGTGAGCTGGTGCTGGAAACGCTGGTGATTGATGGTGTTCAGGGGGAAGTGCTGATGCCGGAAGATCGCTACGCCATGATGCGGAATGTCTGGTTTATTCCAACGGTTGAGACCTTGTTGTTGTGGTGTCGGCGTACGGGTTTCCGTAATGCTCGCGTGGTGGATCTGAACCGGACCTCGCTGGATGAGCAGCGCACGAC
>NZ_JAUOSC010000779.1:0-291 GCF_030548285.1 Gilvimarinus sp. 1_MG-2023 | reverse complement strand
AACCCCAACAGGAGCCACCCATGCTGGATAAAACCCTGATCTGGTCACTCAGCTCACTGGCAGATACCCAGTTGGCAGGATTGCCGGGCAACCTCAAATTCGAAACCAGCCTGATTGACCCCGATCGCGCATCGCTGCCATCCACATTCTCAGGCCCCGTCATCGATGCCGAACGAGCGGGGCTACCAGTACAATCCCGCGACAACATCGCCATCATCAACCTGCGTGGCATCATGCTCAAATCCTACTCATGGGCATCGAACTACGTCGCCAGCTCACTGCATGTACGCC
>NZ_JAUOSC010000778.1:0-291 GCF_030548285.1 Gilvimarinus sp. 1_MG-2023 | reverse complement strand
ATTGAATATGGAAGGATAACAAGAGTGTCGGTCGCGGCACTGACCATTTTACGAGGATGAAGTCTGGAATGAGTACTTCGAATCTGGCGTTGGAACTGATCGATATTCACAAATCCTACGGCGACCTGAACGTATTAAAAGGGGTCACGTTAAAGGCTGCCAAGGGCGATGTGATTTCTATCCTGGGTTCCAGTGGCTCGGGCAAGAGCACCTTGCTGCGGTGCATTAATTTGCTGGAAAAACCCAGTCAGGGCGAAATTGTTATCGGTAATGAACAACTGATGCTGAAGC
>NZ_JAUOSC010000777.1:0-291 GCF_030548285.1 Gilvimarinus sp. 1_MG-2023 | reverse complement strand
ACATCGCACGCTGCGTCAGTAGCATCATCACTGATTGCTGCAGCATCAACTAATGGCACCAGCTCGATCCGTCCGAAGCGCTCCATATGGAGACTGATCGAGGGCCGCTGTTCAATTTGTACAGAAAGCGCATCCATCAATCCGTTAGGACCACAGGTATAGACCGCTGTATTCTCCGCAAGTCCATTAACCAGAACACCAAGATCAACACCGCCAACTTCGTCATCAATATGGACGAACACACTGCCAGGCTGCTCACGCTCCAGCGCCTCGACTTCAGCCATGTACGCC
>NZ_JAUOSC010000776.1:0-292 GCF_030548285.1 Gilvimarinus sp. 1_MG-2023 | reverse complement strand
GACCGATGGTCATGGTCGTCGGGTGAACTTCAAGAACACTGTGCTGGTGATGACCTCGAATCTGGGCTCTGATGTGATCCAGAACCTGTTTGCCGATCAGCCGTATGAAAACATGCGTGATGCTGTTATGGAGATTGTGGGTAATCACTTCCGGCCAGAATTTATCAACCGTATCGATGAAGCGGTGGTATTCCATCCGCTGATGAAAGACCAGATCCGGGGGATCGCTGATATTCAGTTGCAGATGTTACGTGACCGCCTGGCGGAACGTGATCTGTCATTGGAATTCAGT
>NZ_JAUOSC010000775.1:0-292 GCF_030548285.1 Gilvimarinus sp. 1_MG-2023 | reverse complement strand
CTCGACAGCCTGCTGAACTATGAAACAGTCAAATACTTTAATGCCGAGTCGCGGGAAGCACAGCACTACGACGAGTCGCTGGCCGAGTGGGAGCAGGCGCGGCAGAAAAACCGTTACACCTTGTTTGGCCTGAATGCCGGGCAGGCGCTGATTATCAGTACCGCGATGATGTCGATGCTGATGTTTGCGGCCTGGTATGTGGTGCAAGGCACCATGACGATTGGTGATTTCACCCTGATCAATGCTTTTATGTTCCAGTTGTTTTTACCGTTGAATTTTCTTGGCTTTGTCT
>NZ_JAUOSC010000774.1:0-292 GCF_030548285.1 Gilvimarinus sp. 1_MG-2023 | reverse complement strand
GAGCATATCGGCGACCATGCGGGCCAGTCGTTCTTCTTCTTCAAGGCTGGAATACAGCAGCTCGCGGTAGGCATTGAGATCACGGGGTTGCCCGAGCATGAGTTGGGTTTGGGTGATCAGATTGGTGAGCGGGGTACGCAGTTCGTGGGCAATATCGGCGGAAAAATTGGACAGCCGTTCGAAGCCGGTTTCCAGCCGCGATAGCATGTCGTTAAACGCTTGTATCAGTGGCACCAGTTCGGAGGGGGCCTGGTTGGGGTCTAGTCGGTTGTTCAGCTGTTCGGAGTCGATG
>NZ_JAUOSC010000773.1:0-292 GCF_030548285.1 Gilvimarinus sp. 1_MG-2023 | reverse complement strand
CCGTGTGCCAAACCGGTAAGAATTCGCGCTGTAATCAGGCTTTCGTAACCCGGCGCTTGCCAGGCAGCCAGGTTACCCACCACAAACAACCCCATCAAACTCAATAACACGCTTTTACGAGACCAGCGCCCGGTCAAGGCCGTCAACACCGGGGCGCCGATAGCCACCCCAACCGCATAAAGGCTGATCAGCAAGCACGATGATGGCAACGATACGCCCAGGTCTTGAGCGATGGTGGGAATCAATCCGACAATCACAAACTCGGTAGTACCAATAGCAAATGCACTCAACG
>NZ_JAUOSC010000772.1:0-292 GCF_030548285.1 Gilvimarinus sp. 1_MG-2023 | reverse complement strand
TCAATCGGTGCCAGGGACGCCGCGTCCAGTCTCTGGATTGACAGGGTTCGGCTCTTGACCGAGGTCAATAGCGCTTGATCCGAGCCTGAGGTACCGCGTACAACCACGGAAGGTTCTGAAGGCACCTGGTTTTCCAAACCAACTTCATCATCCGAACTACTTAGGCAAGATGATAATAATACAGCGAGAGGTAAGGTTAATAATGCCTTTGGCAGGTGTGACGTTATATAAAAAACAGAATTTCTCATGTTGTCTGATTCCTTGTTTTATAAATGCCCATCGGGATTAAATC
>NZ_JAUOSC010000771.1:0-293 GCF_030548285.1 Gilvimarinus sp. 1_MG-2023 | reverse complement strand
ATGTATGGCATGAGTTTTTCATCATGTGGCAACACAGTGAACTGCTCAAACATACCTTGATTACCGCCGCAGAAGTACTGCTCGGCTTTGGTATCGGGGCATTCCTCGGATTGGCAATCGGTGTGGCTCTGGGCTTGTCGCCAACTGCGGAAGCCATGTTGTCACCGTACATTCTGGCGCTGCAGATTGCCCCGAAAGTGGCCTTTGCTCCGCTGTTTGTGATGTGGCTGGGCTACACCATCTACCCGAAAATCCTGGTTGCCGTACTGATCGTGTTCTTCCCGGTCATGATC
>NZ_JAUOSC010000770.1:0-293 GCF_030548285.1 Gilvimarinus sp. 1_MG-2023 | reverse complement strand
GGGCTGGTGTGGCAAATGGAAGCCGAGTACGACCTGGCGGAAGATTTTATGCGTAAGGCCATTGCCAACGACAGCTCGTATACCGCCGCCAAACATCATCTGGGACGGCTGTATATCCAGATGAAAGAGTATGACAAGGCGAAAAAATGGCTCGAAACGGCAGCCGGAGATCGTTATTACGACAGCCGCGCCAGTGCGTATAACGACCTGGCGATGAACTATTACCGCCAGAACCAGCCGTCCAATGCCATTGACAGCTATATGGAAGCATTACGTTTGTCGCCATACAGTGT
>NZ_JAUOSC010000077.1:0-534 GCF_030548285.1 Gilvimarinus sp. 1_MG-2023 | reverse complement strand
GGGCAGAGAGCTTAAAAATCCGGGTTCCACTTGTAACGTCTGACCTGCCGTTTCGGCAATGTGAACCGGATTGTCTGGCTGGAAGCGGGCAAACATGGCCAGACTGGCCAGGAAAGGATGCTGCCTGCGTAACGTCAGTACAAAGCGGGTCCAGAGGTCATCCAGATTGTCTTGAAAAGGGAACATGTGGCTGGTCCTTGTTGTTCTGGCGAACTCAATCAAGTTCCATCATTAACCCTGCAAATTGCGTCAGATACTGTCGCGCTTTTTCGTTGCCAATAATTTTTTGGGTGAAAGCAGAGTATTGGGGACGCTGTTTCAGAACAGGCACCTATTCAGAGACAAACATCTGAATCAATTCTGAGCTTGCTTGCTCAATCAGCCACTCAAAACAATGCACGGCTTGTTGGTTTTTTTCCGCTCGGCTGATCAGGTGACAGATCAATGCATAGCGTAAAGAGGGTTCTTGCGGAAACTCTGCTGTGGATGTGCCTTTGAGGATGGCTTCCATGCCCGGCAAATCGTGTTGCAAAC
>NZ_JAUOSC010000769.1:0-293 GCF_030548285.1 Gilvimarinus sp. 1_MG-2023 | reverse complement strand
GCATACACCATTCACAAAAAAATATACCATCCTAAAAAACAATCTAACGGAAACGTAGCTTTTGTAAAACAACCCAACAAACACACCAATACATTTTTTATTGTAGATGAATCTTCTATGATTGCAGACGGTTCTGGTGATGTTACTCTCTTTGATAAAAATTCTTTGTTAGATGATTTGATGGAATATGTGTACAATGGTTTGAATTGCAAACTGATTTTTATTGGAGATACTGCACAGTTACCCCCAGTAAAATCAGAATTGAGTCCTGCTTTGTCTGTAGATACTTTGGC
>NZ_JAUOSC010000768.1:0-293 GCF_030548285.1 Gilvimarinus sp. 1_MG-2023 | reverse complement strand
ACATAATGCCCTGGATACCGGCCACTGGTTGCAGCAGCAGTTAACCCAGCTGGCCAACGGGCACGACCGTATAACGGATGTTCGCGGCAGTGGTTTGTTTATTGGTGTGGATATTGGCAGCGTCGATCATCCCGGCCAGCCGGACCCGACGCACACCGTCCAGATCATTAACCGGATGCGTGATGCCGGTGTACTGATTGGTGCCGCCGGTAAACATGCCTCGACCCTGAAAGTGCGCCCACCCTTGTGCCTGACACGCCCGGAAGCGCAGCAATTTGTCGATGCCCTGGCAC
>NZ_JAUOSC010000767.1:0-293 GCF_030548285.1 Gilvimarinus sp. 1_MG-2023 | reverse complement strand
ACCACGTACCACACCGATACGAGCACCGTTCAGTGCATCAGCATCAAGGAACGCGGTGTAGCTTTCCGGAACGCCTGTTACTTCTTGATAAGAGGCTTCATCAGCCACCAGTGCGCCATCAATATCGAAGACTTCGCGCTGACCTGAATGTGAAGACTCATCAAAACCAACCAATACGTCCATCGCAACGGCACAGTCTTCAACCGTCCGGCACATTGGGCCGCCGGTATCCTGCCAGGCAGCCAGAGGCATGATGCCGTCCTGACTTACCAGTCTCCTGCTGGGACGAATAC
>NZ_JAUOSC010000766.1:0-293 GCF_030548285.1 Gilvimarinus sp. 1_MG-2023 | reverse complement strand
CGTCATCATGCAGCGGGAAGATTACGTTTTAAAGAGCCGGTCAGCGTACTGGGATGCGGACTTGCGTCAGGCCGAATTTGAAGGCGATGTCAGCTTTTTGAATAATGAAGTGACCGTCCACAGTGACAGCGCCCGTTTTCGCGAGCGTCTGAACGATACGGCAACAAGCCCAGACAGCACCGACAGCACGAATAGCAGCGAGCTGGTCCTGCAAAACGCCCGCTATGCTCTGCCCGCTCGCCATATGCGCGGCACCGCCACCCGCATGATCACCCGCTCGGAAGGGACTATTG
>NZ_JAUOSC010000765.1:0-293 GCF_030548285.1 Gilvimarinus sp. 1_MG-2023 | reverse complement strand
CTGCTCGCGCTTGCGCAGCTGCTGGTTGATCGAGAGCTGCTCCTGATGCCAGTGCACCAGTCCGTAGGTTAACAATACGATTCCGACGGGCATGGCACCGGACTCGAGCCATTGATCCCAGAACTGCTCGGCGGGCAAGTGAATAAATTCGTCGAGGTTGTCCTGCCACATCGCCAGAAACATAAACCCCATCCCCAACGTCAGCAGGTCGGTTACCCGCCCTGCCGGACGACTGCCCAGAATCAGCAGCATCCAGACCGCCAGTGCCAGTGCCGCACCACCTTCACCGAGGA
>NZ_JAUOSC010000764.1:0-293 GCF_030548285.1 Gilvimarinus sp. 1_MG-2023 | reverse complement strand
CCAGTGGCCGCTCAGCGACAAGGAAAAATTTGAAACCCTGGAAGATGGCAATCAGCGTATGGCCCGTTCGCTGGCAAAAGCCCGCCAGTATCTGGCGTTGGCCTCTCTGTTGGCGGTGGTGCTGGCCAGCATTGCGGTAGCGATTTCAGCGCAGCGTTACGCCCTCCGGCATTTTGATATCAGCGCCCTGATGCGTACCTTTGGTTTGCACCGGGCTGATGTGCTGCGGCTCTACCTTTGGCAACTGGTGACACTGGGCGTTGCGGCGGCAGCGGCCGGGGCGTTACTGGCGC
>NZ_JAUOSC010000763.1:0-294 GCF_030548285.1 Gilvimarinus sp. 1_MG-2023 | reverse complement strand
GCTCTGGTTGCCTCCCGCCCATACCGCAACGGCATCCTCAAACCAGGGCAGTTTTTTCGGGCTGGTGATTTCTTTTGGCCAGTCCGGATCAACATTGTCATTGTCGTACAGGCCTATCTGGCTGCTGTAGTTCAGACCCCAGCCATACACGGCGCCGCTCTGGGCTACTGCCAAGACATGACCTTTACCGGCCACAACGGCTTCGATGGGTTCATCGATGCTGATTTGCGTGGGCGTTGGGTGCTCATCGGTATCTTCGGTGCCCAGTCCGAGCTGGCCATAGTTGTTCTGACC
>NZ_JAUOSC010000762.1:0-294 GCF_030548285.1 Gilvimarinus sp. 1_MG-2023 | reverse complement strand
ACATCGGACAAATCGGAAAAGTCCTGCCAGTCAATAATCACCCCAGCCGCTGCCGCAATGGCAATGATATGCATGGTGTGATTGGTGGAACCGCCGGTGGCCAGCAAGGCCACAATGCCGTTTACCAGCGATTTTTCATCGACGATTTCATACAGCGGTGTGTAGCGACCATTGGGAGCCGTCAGGCGTACCGCTTGCTGCGCCGCATAACGGGTCAGCTGCTCACGTAATTCGGTGCCCGGATTCACAAAGGAAGAGCCGGGCAAGTGCAGCCCCATGATCTCAACCATCATC
>NZ_JAUOSC010000761.1:0-294 GCF_030548285.1 Gilvimarinus sp. 1_MG-2023 | reverse complement strand
GATATATCCATGACCTTTGCAAAAGGCCTGGAAGTATTGGAGGCGTTTAGTGGCACGGATCGATCCATGACCATTCCCAATATAGCTGAGAAAACCGGCCTGAACCGAACGGTCGCTCGCAGACTGGTGCTGACATTGCAATATCTGGGTTATCTGGAATGCAGCAACCGGGTGTACAAACTGACGCCCAAAATACTGGGTCTGGCGGGGGAGTTCCTGCAGGGCAGGGACATTGGCAAGCATGTCACGCCGATTCTGCGGTCGTATTCACTCAAGCTGGGAGAAGGGATTTCC
>NZ_JAUOSC010000760.1:0-294 GCF_030548285.1 Gilvimarinus sp. 1_MG-2023 | reverse complement strand
CTATATCAACGCGCACGGCACATCGACGCAAGTGGGTGATATTGCCGAAACCAACGCCATCAAGACGCTGTTTGGGGATCATGCCTACAAACTGGCGGTGTCATCGACCAAATCCATGACTGGCCACTTGTTGGGTGCGGCAGGGGCGATTGAAGCCATGTTCACCATTTTGACGATTCAGGATGGCATCATTCCGCCGACAATCAATCTTGACAATCCGGATGACGGTTGCGATCTGGATTATGTGCCGCATACCGCCCGCAAGGCTGATGTGTCGATTGCACTGTCCAACTC
>NZ_JAUOSC010000076.1:0-535 GCF_030548285.1 Gilvimarinus sp. 1_MG-2023 | reverse complement strand
ATATACAGCTTTGGGATAAACAGCCACCTCCTGACCGGAGAGCTAAAATGGGGATGGGAAAGCAGCCAAAAACAGCGTCACGGCTACAACCTGCTCTACACGTACAGCGGCAGTGACGACCTGACCAGTAATAGCCAACTGATGGAACAACCTAACCCCAACGACATCCTGACCCCCGAACTCATTACCGGCGACGCCTCATCCAGTGGGTTTATACTACAAGACACCCTGCTCGATACCGACAGCAGCACCTCTCTTAGTGGTCGCTTCTATAGTGCCACCCAAATCAATCGCGCGACCTACCTGCTGAACGACCTGGATCTGAGCGAACACTGGCAACTGATCAGCGGCATCCGACGCGAGTACAACCAGATGAAAGCAGCCCTCTGGAATACCGAAGCCCACTCCGAAGAACCCTTGCAAACCGCCAGTCGCTGGTTGCCGTCCATCGCACTCGAATACCGCCCAGGCTTTCATCAACTGCGGGCCAATTACAGCCAAACCGTCGTCTGGCCACGATTCAACGAGCTACTGC
>NZ_JAUOSC010000759.1:0-294 GCF_030548285.1 Gilvimarinus sp. 1_MG-2023 | reverse complement strand
CCACCAGGTAAAGCCACAAAGGCATCGGCCAGATCGGCCATCAGTGCCTTACGTTCGTGCATGCTGTGTACGTGGTGTATTTGTGTCAGACCGGTGTGGATTTTTTCCTGTTGCCCGAGTACCCCAGGCATAACACCAATCACTTCCCCACCGGCTGCCAGCGCCGCATTGGCGACTATTCCCATCAGCCCTGATTGACTGCCACCATAGACAATGCCAATGCCTTGCTGGGCGAGAAAAGTGGCTAATGTTGTTGCGGCAGCGGCATAGGCCGGGTCATTCCCCAGGCGGGAA
>NZ_JAUOSC010000758.1:0-294 GCF_030548285.1 Gilvimarinus sp. 1_MG-2023 | reverse complement strand
GCAGCCGACAGCACACCCTCAGCCAACTCGACATCATGTTGACCGGCTACCCCTTTACCGACAGCCCGGAGCCATCGCCACTGTGGCAAGATATTCAAACCCGGCTGACACAGCTGGAGTTATACCCAGCCAGCCATGAAATACTCGAAGCCAAAGCCGCCAGCACGCTGACCAATCACCTGCTGCCGGCCTTGCGAGCACTGCGTCGTCAACTCAAAGATCTCACCACCCAGACCAGCCTGAGCTGGCAGCAATACCCCAATGGTGATGCCTGTTATCGCTTACAATTGACAG
>NZ_JAUOSC010000757.1:0-294 GCF_030548285.1 Gilvimarinus sp. 1_MG-2023 | reverse complement strand
GTGTCCCCCCAGGCTCTCTGGTCACCATTACCTCCAGCCCGCGCTCCATCAGCCAGTCGGCACACCACTGGACATTGGTCGTCTTACCAACACCCTCCCCTCCTTCAAAGGTAATGAATTTGCCGCGTGGCGGCGGGGTGTTGGCTGAAGTCATGGTTGTGTTCCTGCGTCAGGCGATGCGGGTGAAGAAGGTGCCGCCGGTTCCGGCGTTGAACGGTAATCCGCCTTGCGGTTACGTATCTGGTATTGGTACACAGCCTTGTTGTGCTGCGCAAACGTCGCGGAGAACACGTG
>NZ_JAUOSC010000756.1:0-294 GCF_030548285.1 Gilvimarinus sp. 1_MG-2023 | reverse complement strand
CCTGTGAGGAATCGGCCGTATTTGTGTTCCGTGCATGGTGTTGCCGGCGGTGTTGCAGGGGGTGTGTGGTTACGGAGCGCGGTTTTAGCGTCGGATGACGGCCGAAATCCAGCAGATTTTTTCCCGAATCAAGGTTCTTTGTCTACGCTTGTAGATACTGCTGATGATCCTTGATGATCATTTGTGTCGTCAGATCGCATTACTTTTGTTACATATAATTACAAAAGGAATGGGCATTCTCAGCGGAATCATACTTTGGAGGGATGAGTGTGGTTGCTTGGGCAGATTATATTC
>NZ_JAUOSC010000755.1:0-294 GCF_030548285.1 Gilvimarinus sp. 1_MG-2023 | reverse complement strand
ATTTCCTCGACAATGAAGCCGACAACGTCAAACACATCTTCGCCATTTCCGGCTTCAGCTTCGCCGGCTCCGGGCAGAATACCGGCATGGCCTTTGTGGCGTTGAAACACTGGGACGAACGCACCAGCGCAGACACCTCCGCCAACGCCATTATCCAACGTGCCCGAGCGAGCCTGTCGACCATTCGTGACGCCAACTTCTTTATCTTGTCCCCTCCATCCATTCGAGGCCTGGGGCAGAGCAACGGCTTTACCTACGAACTACTCGCCGCTCCCGGTACCAGCCGAGAAGAGC
>NZ_JAUOSC010000754.1:0-295 GCF_030548285.1 Gilvimarinus sp. 1_MG-2023 | reverse complement strand
GAAAAGCCCGTTCGGTAAACTCCCCCGGACGGGCCAGACGACAGCCCTGTGACACCAGTTCATTCAGCAACAAATCCAGCACCACCGGGCCGCCATGACCCTGGAATTCCACCACATCTTCGCCAGTAAACGAGTGGGGGCCGGGGAAAAAGAGGGTAATCCCTTCATCCAGAACGTCTCCGGAGGCAGCTTTCAGCGCACCATAATGGGCATGCCGGGGCCGGGGCTGATAACCAATCACCCGCTCTGCAATGGTTTGCGCTGCCGCGCCGGAAACTCGCACAATGCCAACGCC
>NZ_JAUOSC010000753.1:0-295 GCF_030548285.1 Gilvimarinus sp. 1_MG-2023 | reverse complement strand
ATTCTGGACCGTCATCAATATAGCCGTGGTGAAGGCCGTGTGGGTCATGCAGTGAGTGGACACTTGCTTCATATCGCCCGGGATAAAAGCAGCCTGTATGGCGAAGCCGAAAATTCCGGATTGGTGGATGAGATACAAGCCAGTAACGTACTGGACTACACGGGTCTGACAGGCCGCAGTGATCTGTTGGCGACCCTGGCCTCACTGAACATTCGTTATGGGGATGCACACTGGTTTTTATGTGGTGGCTCAGAAGCGGTATATCAAACACGGAACGAGTTATTACGACTGGGTG
>NZ_JAUOSC010000752.1:0-295 GCF_030548285.1 Gilvimarinus sp. 1_MG-2023 | reverse complement strand
CCAACCAACCAACCGATCTGACCGCAGAACTTAGCGCTATTGGCGTGGTAACCGAATCGGGCAGCCGTGTTTCGCTTAACATCAACCCGGATACCACGCTGGCGGCGGAGTTTGCGCTCAATAACAGCAGCGACGGTTCGCTAACCGCGGAGTCGGTTAACGCGGCCAACCAAGCCATTGCCGAACTGTTCAACCTGGGCAACTTGCACGATGTCTCCCCGAGTGCCACCTACAACGGCACTTTTGATGGCACCGATGGCTTCTCGCCAGCCGAAATGTATGGCCTGCTCTTATC
>NZ_JAUOSC010000751.1:0-295 GCF_030548285.1 Gilvimarinus sp. 1_MG-2023 | reverse complement strand
ACCCTGGATCGCGACAAGATCGCCCAGCGTCTGAACGAACAGCGGCCACCCCATTTGCCGCCCCTGAATGTTCTGATTCAGGTGAATATCAGCGCCGAAACACAAAAGGCCGGCCTGCCCCCCGCAGACATCACCCGTCTGGCGGCTATGATAAACTCATTACCCCGGTTACAACTGCGCGGGATGATGTGCATTCCGCAAGCCAGTGAAGATGAGGCTGTTGTGGTCGCACAGTTCCAGCAAATGCGGCATCTGTTTGAAGCCTTGCAACAGCAGTACCCCGGCGTCGACACAC
>NZ_JAUOSC010000750.1:0-295 GCF_030548285.1 Gilvimarinus sp. 1_MG-2023 | reverse complement strand
GTCAGGGAGGTGCCGTGTTGCTGCAGTATACTGAACGCCTGTATGCCATCACCCGGGCCGTACGCGACGCGGTACCGGATCATATCCCCGTCAGTGCCAAGATGCGCCTGGGTTATACCGACAAGACCCTGGCCGTTGACAATGCCCAGCCAGTGGCCTCAGCCGGTATCCAAAGGCTCACCGTTCATGCCCGCACCAAAACCGAAGGCTACCAGCCACCAGCGGGGTGGCAATGGATTGCGGAGATCAAGCAAGCCCTCGACATTCCAGTATGTGCCAATGGCGCGATCTGGAC
>NZ_JAUOSC010000075.1:0-538 GCF_030548285.1 Gilvimarinus sp. 1_MG-2023 | reverse complement strand
GCCATTGCCAGGCTGAATGGCTTGAACTGCCCCTGTCATTCGCTCACCGCAGGCGGTACGACGAACGAGTGTCAGGGGCGGCGTGTCAGGCTTCGCCGAACAGGGTCTCGGCATTCAATCCCTGACCTTCCATGATATCGCGCAGGCGTTTTAACCCTTCAACCTGAATCTGGCGTACTCGTTCACGGGTCAGATCGATCTCATGACCAACCTTTTCCAGCGTGCTGATATCATGACCTCGCAGCCCGAAACGACGGGATAACACTTCCCGTTGTTTTTCTGGCAGCTCATCAATCCAGTGTTCCAGATTGTTCTGGATATCGTTTTTCTGCAGCTCTTCACCAGGATCAGCACTGCGCTCATCAGCAATGGTATCCAGCAAGGACTTGTCGGGTGAACCAGCCAATGGCGTATCCACCGAAGTAACTCGCTCATTCAGCTTCAGCATCCGTTTTACATCGGCTACCGGCTTGTCCATCAGCAAGGCGATCTCTTCAGCGCTTGGCTCATGATCCAGCTTTTGGGTCAGTTCACGGGC
>NZ_JAUOSC010000749.1:0-295 GCF_030548285.1 Gilvimarinus sp. 1_MG-2023 | reverse complement strand
ACACCTATGCGTGCAACCTCACTGGTAATCACGATTTATGGCGATGCGATTGAACCACACGGAGGGACGGTCTGGCTGGGTAGCCTGATCAAACTGCTAGAGCCTATCGGGATCAACGAACGCCTGATGCGTACCACTATTTTTCGTCTAACCCAGGACGGCTGGCTAATGAGTGACAAGGTGGGCCGGCGTAGCTACTACAGCCTGACTGATCCAGGCCGACGCAAGTTCAAAAAAGCGTTTCGCCGCGTATACAGTTCAAAGTCCGCCGCCTGGGACGGCTCTTGGTCACTGA
>NZ_JAUOSC010000748.1:0-295 GCF_030548285.1 Gilvimarinus sp. 1_MG-2023 | reverse complement strand
CCCTGATGATTTTCCTTGAAGGCAAGGTCTCGATCACCAACCTGCTGTTGCTGTCGATGCCCTCGCTGCTGGCTGTCTTGTTACTCGCCACCATACTGTCTGCTCCACTCACCGATACTGCCATCATTCAGCGCAATACCCATGTACTGCAAAGGGTCGACTCCGCCATTGCGATTATTTTCCTGTTTACCATTCTCTCCACCATTGCCGGTAATGTGCTGTTTGATATTCCGCCGGTACTGAGCTTTCTGACGGGTCTGGCAGTGATGTTTCTGGTGGCGCATCTGTACGGTGA
>NZ_JAUOSC010000747.1:0-295 GCF_030548285.1 Gilvimarinus sp. 1_MG-2023 | reverse complement strand
GGCCAGGCGCACCTGATGGAACATCTCATCGTTTTCCTGCAGCCGGATCAGACCCGGGTTTTTGACACAGCCCGCGTGATAACAGACCAGATCGAGCGGCATACCGACCGACAGATTACTGCGCAGGGTCGAATCCATCGAAATCAGGCTGCACAACATGGCGCGATCCAGCGGGGTGTTGAAGTCGATAATGCGGTCCAGTATCGGCTTGCCGTATTTGCTTTCGCCAACCTGAAAGTATGGCGTGTCTTCCCAGGCTTCAATAAAGTTGCCTTGTGAGTACACATGGAACAGG
>NZ_JAUOSC010000746.1:0-295 GCF_030548285.1 Gilvimarinus sp. 1_MG-2023 | reverse complement strand
GAAACGCTCGTCAGCCATTGTTACCAACCGGGGTGGGCGGACTTGCCATGCCGCGATTATTGCGCGTGAACTGGGCATTCCGGCGGTGGTCGGTTGTGAAGACGCTACCGAGCGACTGAAAGATGGCCAGCCGGTCACGGTATCCTGTGCCGAGGGTGATACAGGTTATGTTTACGATGGCGCACTGGATTTTGATATCCGCACCAACAGCGTGGACTCAATGCCGGAGCTGCCGTTCAAAATCATGATGAACGTAGGCAATCCCGACCGGGCCTTTGATTTCCAGGAGCTGCCA
>NZ_JAUOSC010000745.1:0-295 GCF_030548285.1 Gilvimarinus sp. 1_MG-2023 | reverse complement strand
GAACAGGCGCAGGTAGTGAATATCCAGCTGTTGCTCGGCGTCGCTGTGGCCATTAACGGTAATACCACGCCAACTTGAGGTAATATCGCCAGAAAGACCTACACCTAATTCGACAGCGGCAGCACTTAAACCAGCTACACGCAACTGAGCATCAGGTTGAATCACCAGTTCGGTATCGTTGTTGCTAGTGGCCACCAGCTTCGTGCTGGAAGCCAGTGTCAGCTGTATCGGGCTGGCCAATGCGGCAGCCTGTTCGCTGCTGCTAAGGGAAGTAAAGTCTGTACCGACCTGTACC
>NZ_JAUOSC010000744.1:0-295 GCF_030548285.1 Gilvimarinus sp. 1_MG-2023 | reverse complement strand
GCCTACAGTGACGCCAGTAGCAACCCCTTCTCCACGACCTTCAGCATCCCCGGCCTTACCGACCTCAGTGGCGCACAACCACCACAACCGCAGAAACAAGGGGCTGCCCTGCTCGCAGTCAACGATAGCTCTGGAAACACGCCCAGTGCCGTTGAAGCCACGACGACCACAGCCATGGCCAGTAAAATCAATATCAACACCGCCAGTGTCGATGCGCTGACGCACCTTCAAGGTATAGGCACCGTCAAGGCCGAAGCCATCGTGCGTTACCGCCAGGAAAATGGCCCGTTCAACA
>NZ_JAUOSC010000743.1:0-295 GCF_030548285.1 Gilvimarinus sp. 1_MG-2023 | reverse complement strand
CAGTCAGGGGGTGCACCTGGGTTTTACGATTCAGGCGCCGAAACGCCGATGAAAAAATAATACGGTCATAATCCTTGTGAAAAGGCGTTCGACCGATATCCAGCGCCAGCCGGGCCTGGGTTTCGCCATAACGCAGCGGCAACAACAATTGCCGCCAGTTCATACTGCTGCCAGCCATTCCCTCAGTGCCACCATCCGCTTGTTTTGCCATCAATTATTCTCTCCTTGCGCCGGGCCAGGCCTCTGGCTGTTCGACGACACCATGCCGTTATGACTGAATTCTGGTCTTTTAACC
>NZ_JAUOSC010000742.1:0-296 GCF_030548285.1 Gilvimarinus sp. 1_MG-2023 | reverse complement strand
CAGAACGTCGTCGTTGTCGGTCAGCAGATCGCCGAAGGAGCTGCCCATAAATACCTTGATGCCGGCACTGCCGGGCAGCTGTTCCAGCGCCAGCATCTCATTGCGATTGCTGGCAGAGCCGCCGATGTAAAAGGCGTAGTCACACCAGCTGCTGTTGGCGGCGATGTCGAGTTTGGCTTGCAGGTCGGCACCACTGAGTGTCAGCGGGTGGGTGTTGGGCATTTCAAAAAAGGCGGTGACGCCACCGAGTACAGCACCGCGGGAACCGGCTTCGATGGTTTCCTTGTGCTCGAGGC
>NZ_JAUOSC010000741.1:0-296 GCF_030548285.1 Gilvimarinus sp. 1_MG-2023 | reverse complement strand
CAATGAGGCCATTGAGAAACTCATGGCGATACGATGGTCGCCATGGCTTGCGATCACGCCAGCACCAAAGCTGCCTTCAGGGCCAAAACCGGGAATAATTGCACCATCGGCAGTGCCTTGCGCCGCAACGCCGAGGCTATTCAAGCCATCAACCATGGACTGGATACGGTCGCTCTCCTTGACGCGCAATTCCTCTGCTCCCGTCAGGATGGTTTCCCCTTCGGCACAGGCGGCGGCAATAAAGATCGCCGGAAATTCGTCAATCGCCAGCGGCACCTGGTCTTCCGGTATATGGA
>NZ_JAUOSC010000740.1:0-296 GCF_030548285.1 Gilvimarinus sp. 1_MG-2023 | reverse complement strand
GATAAAGGCTTGTGGGCTTTCGCTTTCCACTTCCAGATCGATAGAGTCAACGCCCGCAAAACGTTTGAATAGCAAAGATTTGCCTTCCATGACGGGTTTGGATGCCAGTGGCCCCAGATTTCCCAGCCCCAGAATGGCGGTACCGTCAGTAATCACGGCAACCAGATTCCCTTTGCCGGTATATTTGTAGGCATTTTCAGGGTCGGCAGCAATTTCCTTGACCGGCTCAGCCACACCTGGGCTGTACGCCAGCGACAAATCGCGTGAGGTGGCGGCAGGTTTGGTCAGTTCGACAC
>NZ_JAUOSC010000074.1:0-541 GCF_030548285.1 Gilvimarinus sp. 1_MG-2023 | reverse complement strand
TGTCAGCACAAAGGTGGTTGCGGCACCCATGCCGATGGCGGTTTCCAGCTTGTTGGAAACGCCCATAAATGGACACAAACCGAGAAACTGTACCAGTACAAAGTTGTTTACCAGAATGGTACTGACCAGAATCAGTAAATACTCGGTCATGCAGTGGTTGCTCCGCTGTGATTAAAAAGTAGCCAAGCCTGAAAATCAGGGGGCGTATTATCCCAAACTTCTATTATTTCCCTCAAGTATTAAAAGGGATAGTTTTAAGTTGTTTTAGGAATAACCTTAGAGGTGGTGATCACTTTCGGGCACAAGAATGACACAAAAGTATCACGCATCCGTCGTTTGGGCTGAACTGGAGTTCCGCGGGGCTGCTTGCGATGTTGGCCCGACGTACCCTCGATATACCCCCTCGACACTGTTGCTTTAACGGCATGGGGCGCTGATTTGATCATGGCCGCGGTTATATAATCCGGATATTTTCTGGATGGTATCGGTCATAATCGGTCTTTTCAATTTACTGACAAAAGGTATCGGGAGTCGCTGTGAA
>NZ_JAUOSC010000739.1:0-296 GCF_030548285.1 Gilvimarinus sp. 1_MG-2023 | reverse complement strand
AGTTTACGTTCCGTATAATCAAAAAATACAATGCCGGTCTTGGCTTCCGCCACCAGTCTACCGCTGGACTGGTTACTGACCCGGTAAATCACATCACAACCGTATTTGTTAAAATCCATCACCCCGACGGCAAAGGTCAATACTTCGCCAATAAAGGCTTCGGCCCGGAAACTAACCACCAGGTCGGCGACCATAATCCCCAGGCCATCAATATCCAGTTCCGAAAAGTCCAGAGAACGCAAATAACGCAGCCGCGCCTCGTGTAGCAGCGTCACCATCCGGTCATTGCCCAGATG
>NZ_JAUOSC010000738.1:0-296 GCF_030548285.1 Gilvimarinus sp. 1_MG-2023 | reverse complement strand
GGGATTTTGTGGCTTTGTCCTGCACCAGAGCGATACCGGCTACCAGACCAACGCCATCAATCTGGCCCACTAACGGGTGGTCGGCGAGGCTTTCACGCAGGGCTTTCTGGAAGTAGGGGCCGGTGCTGTCGCGTACCTGCTCTACAATGCCTTCGGTTTTCATTATTTCGATGGTTTTCAGCGCCACGGCGGCGGCCACCGGATGACCGGAATAGGTAAAGCCGTGGTTAAAGTCGTTATCGTGCTCCATCAGGGCGTTGCTGATGCGATCCCCGACCGCCACGGCGGCGATGGGC
>NZ_JAUOSC010000737.1:0-296 GCF_030548285.1 Gilvimarinus sp. 1_MG-2023 | reverse complement strand
GTTCAATGACCGATACTGAAGCGTCGCCACTGAGTGCGGCCGATATTGAAATTGTGATCATCGACGACGACGAAGATGTGCGGATCAATACGTCCGACCTGTTATCGGTCGAGTATCAACGTATCAGTACCTATGCCTCGCCGGCCGCTTTGCTGAAACGGCTGACGGTGAATCAGCCAATGGTCATTCTGACCGATTTGCGTATGCCCGATGCCGACGGCTTTGAGTTTGCCTGTCAGGCACTCAAAATTGACCCGGATTTGCCGGTTAGTCTGATGACTGGGTATGGTGATATC
>NZ_JAUOSC010000736.1:0-296 GCF_030548285.1 Gilvimarinus sp. 1_MG-2023 | reverse complement strand
CAATAAAATAAACCAACTGCTCTATTTTAAGGAAAATGATCCACCCGAAAGCCTCCGCTCTGTCTGATCCTCAGTGATCCTCTGTCTGCGGTACCGGCTGCTCAACAGCAAGACGGCGCTATCTGGCAGCACTCAAAATCAATAAAACCAAACACCCGTTAGCAAAGCGCTGCCGCGGCTTATAAATAAAGATCCAGTGGTATGCCTGGTCTGCCAGCACTCATTGATCATTCTTATTTTGACTCTCCAAATCAAATAAGAATAATTCTCATATTGTTTACTTTTAGATGCGAATG
>NZ_JAUOSC010000735.1:0-296 GCF_030548285.1 Gilvimarinus sp. 1_MG-2023 | reverse complement strand
CAATAAAGACCGTGGCGTAAACAGGCAGGAAATAAGCCGCGCCAAAAACAAAGTTATCCCAGAAGCTGGCCGCATCGTGAGCACCACCACCCAGCAATACAATCAGAAACTCGCGCCATCCTTCAATGACGGTACCGGCACCGGCTGCCATGGCTTCGTTCGCCTGCAAGCCAATGTTGTACATACCAAACAGCATCGCCGGAAAGGTACAGACCCATACCGTGATCATGATACGTTTGAGGTCAATGCCATCCCGTACGTGCGCCGTGTTATTGGTCACATTCGGTGGTGAAAAC
>NZ_JAUOSC010000734.1:0-296 GCF_030548285.1 Gilvimarinus sp. 1_MG-2023 | reverse complement strand
GCAGTCGATCGATCATAACGAACGGGTTAAAAGCAGCCGGGATGTTAATAACCGGCTGGTCTTTCGTCACCATCATCCGTGTCCGTCTGATCATTAATCCCTGTTATTGCTCGATCCATAATCTTAGCCACTGGCCATACAGCGCCGGTGGTAACAATCCGGCGGCCAGCCAGTCACTGTAAAACTGTTGAGGACTGAAGGCGCTGCCTTGTTCGGATTCTGCCGAGCGGATCAGGCCCAATAAATTGGCCCGGGAGATAGCCGGTCGAGCCAGTTGTCCGGGCGCTTCCATAATC
>NZ_JAUOSC010000733.1:0-297 GCF_030548285.1 Gilvimarinus sp. 1_MG-2023 | reverse complement strand
GAATAAAAGCGAGGGTGTTCAGCAAGCAGACAGATGAAGACCCTAACAATAATCATAAAAAGACTGAGGTCATGATGACTAGATTCTTCCAATCGCTGGGATTCGCCCTGGCACTCACTTTGACATCCATTTCCTCCCACGCAGATGACAATGCGCTGATGGTCCAGCTTCAGCACATGCGGCTTGCTTCTATCGGAGTGATGACAGACTTTTTTATGTATACCGGTCTTGATGGCGACAGCAAATACAGCCGTCGAATGAATACCGATATGGATTCATTTAATACTTCTCTGGCCC
>NZ_JAUOSC010000732.1:0-297 GCF_030548285.1 Gilvimarinus sp. 1_MG-2023 | reverse complement strand
GAGCTATATGGATGAAACCGTCGACACCCTGAATGAGCAAATCACTCACCTGTCGGCAGACTTCACCCTTGCTCGTCAGGCCATGCAGCTGATGAATCGCCGTCTGGAACAACTGGCAGCCAATACCGGCGACCTCAAATCCAGCCAGGATGATGCCCCACCTCCACACTATTAATCTGTGCCCGCCCGATCACCCCAAAGGGATCACACAAAAGGACAGTATCGATGAACCGGTTCTCTCGCTGGCAACTGCGGCCACTTGGATGGCTGCAGGCACTACTTTACAGCCTGATCAAA
>NZ_JAUOSC010000731.1:0-297 GCF_030548285.1 Gilvimarinus sp. 1_MG-2023 | reverse complement strand
TCATAGCGACGCGCCATCGCCACCAGCTGTTTTTGTCGTGCCACAGGCATCACCGCACCATGTGGATTGGAGAACCGTGCGGTGAGCAAGAGCAGCTTGATTGGCCATTGGCTCAATGCCAGTTCCAGTGCTTCCAGGCTGACGCCGGTAGCCGGGTCGGTGGGGATTTCCAGTACTTTGAGGCCCAGCAGTTCTGCCAGCTGTAAAAAGCCGTAATAACAAGGGGACTCGACCGCAATCAGATCCCCTGGGTGCGTGCTGGCTCGCAAACACAGTGTCAGTGCATCCACACAGCCA
>NZ_JAUOSC010000730.1:0-297 GCF_030548285.1 Gilvimarinus sp. 1_MG-2023 | reverse complement strand
AAATTCAACCATGGCTGGGCGCAACAAACCGAGGGTGATGAAGAAAAAGCCGAACGCTACGCTGCAGCCGCCAAATGGTATGACGTTTATTTACGCAGTGTCCCAGACGCAAAAGATGCACCGGAAGCTCACTTCCTGTTGGCAGAAATCGCCTATGAACTGGGTAATTATCAACAGGCTCGCGACCATTACCAGATCGTAGCCTACGATTACCCTGATCATGAGCTGGCACCGGAAGCTGCTTACGCGACCGTTTTGGCATACAACAAATACCAGCCGGATGATGCTGAAGAAGCG
>NZ_JAUOSC010000073.1:0-541 GCF_030548285.1 Gilvimarinus sp. 1_MG-2023 | reverse complement strand
ATTCAGGTCAGTGAGCTGACCGATGTGCCGGGGTTGGCGGTGATGCGAACGGTTTGCATGTTGGCGAATGAAGGTGCGGATGCCGTATTGCAGGGGGTTGGTGATGCAATCGGCGTCGATACCGCCATGTGTTTTGGGGTGAATTATCCTCGTGGGCCGTTGCGGTGGGCCGATCAGATCGGCCTTGCCAGAGTCGACCAGCTGTTGACTCATTTGCAGGCGGCTTACGGCGATGATCGTTATCGTCCTTCCTTGTTGATTCGTCGTCTGGCACTGCAAGGAGGTCGTTTCCATGACTGATCAACCGCACCTGCAAGCGATGAGTGCCGAGGAACTGGCGGTGGCTTGTGCCAACGAGTTGTATCGCCGTGATCGCGCGACACAACATCTGGGCATCGAGCTGCTGCGATCGTCACCGGGCCAATCCACGGTAGCGATGACAGTGGCTGATTTTATGTTGCAGGGTCATCAGACTTGTCACGGTGGTTATCTGTTTACGCTGGCGGACTCTGCGTTCGCTTTCGCCTGCAATACCTACAAC
>NZ_JAUOSC010000729.1:0-297 GCF_030548285.1 Gilvimarinus sp. 1_MG-2023 | reverse complement strand
CGTCCAGGCCGTTGTCGAGCATTTGATACTCCGGGTGATAGAGCTCCAGACCACTGGCTCCCCGCCGGGCTTCGCCGTAACAACGTACCAGCGCCCCACGACGAAACTGGTTTTTCTGGGCAGCACTGAAATGATAAAAACGAATGCTGAGTACGCCGCTGTGGTCAGCAATCTTGACCAGCAAGCTGCGGCGTTTGCCAAACAAGACATCGGCTGAACGCACTTCCCCCTGTACCACGGCAGGTTGTTGATGCTGCAGGTTGCCAATCATCTGGATACGACTGCGATCTTCATAGC
>NZ_JAUOSC010000728.1:0-297 GCF_030548285.1 Gilvimarinus sp. 1_MG-2023 | reverse complement strand
GGCGTTGCTTGTCGTAAACAATCCGCTCGTTCCAGATGGAGGTAATCCCCCATCCGGTGACAGCCGTCACCACGGAAACCAGTAGCAGCGACAGAAAAACATGTTTACGGACCATCTGCTTTTACTCCCTGAACGTCCACGCGTGTGCAGACATATTATTATATTTCCGTACAACAACTGTATAACGTTCGCACAGGAAATGTACAGAATATAATCAATCAGTCAGGGGCTACAATATTTCTCAGCGGCCATGCTCCGCTACCGACTGTTCGCTTTTAGAGTTTATCAACGCAGCTA
>NZ_JAUOSC010000727.1:0-297 GCF_030548285.1 Gilvimarinus sp. 1_MG-2023 | reverse complement strand
GGTGTAAACTGAACACATTAATCAAAAATATTGTATACAATATTTTCATCAAGACTAGCTTAATTAGCCGTAAATAAACACTATAGAATCAAAAAACTGCTCTAAAAAAGCCAATAACTGGTTTATAATCCATCATCTTTGTATACAATTTATTGAAATGTTAGTATCCAGTCTCAGCGATTTGCCAGCAGTGGAATTCAAAACATCTCATGATCACCGAACAACAGCCTCAGACCAGCCACCGCGGGGTACAGGATGCCCGGATTTACCAATCCATCTTTGAAGCCATCCTCGAAC
>NZ_JAUOSC010000726.1:0-297 GCF_030548285.1 Gilvimarinus sp. 1_MG-2023 | reverse complement strand
GGGTAATATTTGTCGTTCACCGACCGCTCACGGCGTTTTCCAGAAAATGGTGGATAACGCCGGATTATCCGATCGAGTGCGCATAGACTCAGCTGGTACGGCTGCCTGGCATATCGGCAAGTGTCCGGATTCGCGGGCAATCAGTGCCGCGGCTGGCCGCGGGTATAACCTGTCGGTACTGAAAGCACGGCAAGTGATCGCTGAAGACCTGCAGGTGTTTGACTATGTGTTGGCGATGGACAGTGCCAACCTGGTCGAATTGCAACAGCTCGCCAGGGAACAACAAGGCTTACAGAC
>NZ_JAUOSC010000725.1:0-298 GCF_030548285.1 Gilvimarinus sp. 1_MG-2023 | reverse complement strand
GAACCATTATTCTCTGCAATACCTCATCGATGCCGGTGGCTGCCCGGGAAGCCTCTATTTATATGGGTATCACTCTGGCGGAGTATTACCAGAGCATGGGTTATGACGTCTTGCTGATCGCCGATTCGACGTCGCGCTGGGCCCAGGCAATGCGGGAAACTTCCGGCCGGCTGGAAGAAATTCCAGGTTAGGAAGCCTTTCCGGCTTATCTGGACTCTTCGATTCGCAATATTTATGAGCGCGCTGGGGTGATTCGTCGTACCGATGGCGTTGAAGGTACCTTTACCATGGTAGGGAC
>NZ_JAUOSC010000724.1:0-298 GCF_030548285.1 Gilvimarinus sp. 1_MG-2023 | reverse complement strand
ACGTCAGACAATGTTTTGGCATCATCCGGATCGTTCGGGCAGCAAACGATAGGCTCTTTGATTTCGTCAAGGTTGATTTCAACGATGTGAGCGTATTCGGCATCTGCGTCTGCGCGCATCAGTTTTGGATCTGCCAGCCATGCTTCCATGGCTTGGGCACGACGTTCCAGAGTGCGTGGATCGCCATAACCTTCAGAAATCATCCAGCGCAACATAACGATGTTGGATTTCAGGTATTCAGCAACGGACTCTTCAGACAGGGTTACAGTACAACCTGCAGCGGAGCGTTCAGCAGAGG
>NZ_JAUOSC010000723.1:0-298 GCF_030548285.1 Gilvimarinus sp. 1_MG-2023 | reverse complement strand
CCTATCGAGTTCCTTAATAAAAAGATAAACCACCAAAATGGCCAAGATCGGCAAGAAAATGCAGGAACGCCAAGCCACCGCCAATGCCTGGGTGGCCAAGCTGGGCGAAAAACCCACGGGTGACATCGGCAAATTATTGATACAGATGACCCAGACCATGGCCTTTGATGTGGCCGAAGCCGCGCTGGACGAAGAAGACCCAGCCAGTTTGGGGCTGATCAAAGAGCTGGCTTTGACCGTTCAACGGTTGGAGAAAGCGAGTATGGACAGCCTCAAACGCGAAAAAGAAATCCGCAAA
>NZ_JAUOSC010000722.1:0-298 GCF_030548285.1 Gilvimarinus sp. 1_MG-2023 | reverse complement strand
GAGCAAGCCGATGCGATTCTGTTTCTGGCGTCGGATGAGTCGTCTTACCTGACCGGTTCGGTGATTCCGGTTGGTGGTGGTGATTTGGGCTAGGCCGGTGGCCAGCTTGTGCCCGCCAGGGCTGTGACGGTGCGGTGGATACACGCGGAAAGGTTGTCCTGTTTTAATGCGTCTCGTACTGAACCTGATGCCAGTTATCTGTCTATACTGGAGCAGTACACCATCACGTATTCAACAGGGGGAGCACATGATCAATCGTCGCATAATGCTGCGCCTCTGTGTATGTATTGCTCTGCTC
>NZ_JAUOSC010000721.1:0-298 GCF_030548285.1 Gilvimarinus sp. 1_MG-2023 | reverse complement strand
ACCTTCATAGCCAACTCGAAAACCACCAATCCGCTTAATTATATCCGTTTGATATACACCCAGGTGGGACACGTAGTTTTGACCATAGAGTAAATCCGGATTCCAATCGGATTTAAAATGAGGGTCAATACGATTACCAGCTTCATCAACCTTGTCTTCATCACTGTAGACAAAAGATACATTCTCATTATCATTCAAAGCTTTTACGACATAAAATAACGCATGCTGTTGTAGTAAATCATCGTGATCCAAAAGAGCTGTCCATTCGCCAGTTGCTACTTCAAGAGCACTATTACTG
>NZ_JAUOSC010000720.1:0-298 GCF_030548285.1 Gilvimarinus sp. 1_MG-2023 | reverse complement strand
GCCACCGGCCAATTGCCAGGCCAGCAGGGCAAACAGCGCGATCATCAGCAAAGGCGGCGTACTGTTAAGCAATACATCGATGGAATTCAGCGTGGCGTCAACCGGCACCTTGACAGCCGTAAAGAAGGGGCGAAAGTTCACCACCATCCAGTCCAGCCCGTATTCTACCCAGTCTTGTAATGGCACCCAGGCTTCCGGGAAAGGGTTGGACAAGGTTGCTTCAACAGTTTCCTGAACCCTGTCGTCCTGCAACCAGCCTTCGGCCTGAAAGTTATCCTCAGACTGCTCGGCATTACCC
>NZ_JAUOSC010000072.1:0-543 GCF_030548285.1 Gilvimarinus sp. 1_MG-2023 | reverse complement strand
GGCTCAGGGGGACGCCAGTGATCCGGCGGAGCGACTCAATAACGGCTATCTGATCAAGCCGATCCGCGATCGCAAGTTGCTGGACATGGTTGCCAGAGTGCTGCAGTTGCAATGGCAATACGACGACGATGCATCCGAGCTGAGTGCGCCGTCGGGTGCCGACCCTGTCGATATGACGTTATCAGAAGCGAGGGAAATGCTGGCGGCTGCCGAAGTGGGGCACATTGTGGGCATGGAAGCCGTGCTTGAGCAGATGGAGCAGCGGGGCGCTGCTGCGACCATGCTGCGACGAGTACGACACTGCCTCTCGGCCTTCCGGTTCGATGAGCTAATCACACTGACCAAGAAGGTGATCAATGATGAAACATAGCGTCAGCGTCACGGCATCGGGAAGCAGTACCCAGGGAGTGGTACTGATTGCTGATGACACCATTGGTTCACTGGGCATGCTGAATGAAATGCTCGTGCAGGCCGGGTATACGGTGTTGGTGGCCATGGATGGTTTGCAAGCCCTCGCCGTGGCCGAAAGAATGATGCCCGACC
>NZ_JAUOSC010000719.1:0-298 GCF_030548285.1 Gilvimarinus sp. 1_MG-2023 | reverse complement strand
GTCATTGATCGTTGCCGGGAAAGATCCTCCCGGACTGGTGCTCAGCTCAGCCGCCGTCGGGAGAGGTTGCGCTGGTGGTTGCGATTGTTCACAGCCCACCATGCCGAGTGCCAGGGCACTGCTCAGTCCGATCATGAGTCGTTTCATTGGTGCCTGCCTCCTGATGGTCTATGGTTACTGGCGCCAGCGCCAGGATCAATCGTCACGCAGTGAGATGATTGGCCAGCCATATTGGCGAGCCTCGGCTTCCAGAGTGCTGTCCGGGTTGACCGCCACGGGATGATCGACCAGTCGTAAC
>NZ_JAUOSC010000718.1:0-298 GCF_030548285.1 Gilvimarinus sp. 1_MG-2023 | reverse complement strand
GTTATTAAACAGGCTATTATTTACTCTGGATTTTGTTGCCTGTGCTTTCCATATACCGCACTTCTACTAGCTGCTGGAGCCATTTGGGTTCCTCCCGCTCTGCTTCAACGGGCTGAGCTTCATTGCATTACAATTGCTGTTTTTCTTTCTAGCGGTAGAGCAAACTGATTGTAGCGCCCGAAGGTTTTGCGTCCTCCGGGCTGAATAATCAGCGGGGAAACAAGAGTAATAACTGATGTAAACGCTTATGGATCTTCTTCTAACGGCGTTTCCTGATCGTGATTGGCATCTCTGTTAG
>NZ_JAUOSC010000717.1:0-298 GCF_030548285.1 Gilvimarinus sp. 1_MG-2023 | reverse complement strand
CACCGTTCTGGTTGATCAGGTTGACGATGTCTTTGTTGACCAGGCCACCCAGTACCATTTCGACCACATCCATGGTTTCGCTGGTGGTCACGCGCATGCCGTTAACAAAGTGGCTTTCGATATTGAGTTTGGTCAGCAACTCGCCAATTTGTGGCCCGCCGCCGTGCACCACAACCGGGTTGATGCCAACCAGTTTCAGCATCACCATATCGCGGGCAAAGCTGTTTTTCAGATGTTCGTCGATCATGGCATTGCCGCCGTATTTGACAACAATGGTTTTGCCTACAAAGCGTTGCAG
>NZ_JAUOSC010000716.1:0-299 GCF_030548285.1 Gilvimarinus sp. 1_MG-2023 | reverse complement strand
CGCCAACCCTGTGCGCCACCTTGCTGAAACCCACCGACCACGGCGCCAGCCAGCGCGGTTTTTTTGGCTGGTTCAATCGCAAGTTCGACGCCATGAACCAACGCTACCGGGGCAACGTTGCCGGTGTTATACGCCGGCCCCTGCGCTGGATGCTGGGCTACTGTGCCATTATTGCGGTGCTGGCCTTCTCGCTGATGCGCTTGCCAACCGGCTTTTTGCCATCGGAAGACCAGGCCGAAATCATGGTGATGTTCAACCTGCCCACCGGCGCATCCTTGCCGCGCACGGCCGCAGTCGCC
>NZ_JAUOSC010000715.1:0-299 GCF_030548285.1 Gilvimarinus sp. 1_MG-2023 | reverse complement strand
CTGCTGCACAAGGAAGACCATTTCACCACCATGAGTGGTCGCGATGTCACCCTGAGAATTTTTGTTGAACCACAGAATATCGACAAGACGGAATAAGCGCTAGACGCACTCAAGCGTTCCATGCGCTGGGACGAAGAAGTCTATGGTCGTGAGTACGATCTGGATATCTTTATGATTGTGGCCGTGGATGACTTCAATATGGGCGCAATGGAAAACAAGGGCTTAAACGTCTTTAACTCCTCCTGTGTACTGGCCAACCCGGCTACTGCCACCGATGCCGCTTATCAACGTATCGAAGC
>NZ_JAUOSC010000714.1:0-299 GCF_030548285.1 Gilvimarinus sp. 1_MG-2023 | reverse complement strand
ATCCTGCAGTTGGCCATCGGTCATGCGTACCTGACGCTGGCAACGCTGTGCCAGTTGTGGGTCGTGAGTCACCAGCACCAGCGTGGTGCCGTAGTCAGCGTTCATCTGGAATAACAAATCTTCAATCTGTTTGCCGGTGGCGCGATCCAGATTACCGGTAGGCTCATCAGCAAACAGAATATCCGGCTGACCCGCAAAGGCCCGCGCCAGCGCCACCCGTTGTTGCTCCCCCCCCGACAACTGGCTGGGGTAATGACTGATACGATGACCCAGACCAACGCTGTCCAGCAACGATTTTG
>NZ_JAUOSC010000713.1:0-299 GCF_030548285.1 Gilvimarinus sp. 1_MG-2023 | reverse complement strand
CCATTGGCCTGCTCAATGTAATTCAGTGGGTTGCTGGTATCGGCCATCGCAGGTAATGACACCAGTACCAAGGTCGCCAGCAGCGAAAAAAAGTATTTCATGACATAGCTCCTGGCTGCCTGAGTGAACGACAGGAATCGCCGCCCTGATACAGTTCAATCCGGCGATAATGGGAATGTTGAGGCGGATAATCGTGATAATCCCCCGTCCGCAGCGGCCGGCCCTGAATACTGATCTGGATGCGACGGATGCCGAAGGTCGACAGGTACTGGTACACCGCCAGCGCCCGCTGATAAGCC
>NZ_JAUOSC010000712.1:0-299 GCF_030548285.1 Gilvimarinus sp. 1_MG-2023 | reverse complement strand
ACCAAGTCCAACAAGGTCGGCTACATTGCCTCGTTCCCGATTCCGGAAGTCATCCGTGATATCAATACCGTGCAACTCGCACTGAGCAAATACAACCCGGAAGCCGAGTTGAAAATCATCTGGGTCAACAGCTGGTTCGATCCGGGTAAAGAAGCGGATGCTGCCAACGCCATGATGGACCAGGGTGTGGATGTCATTCTGCAGCACACCGATTCACCTGCCGCCATGCAGGCTGCTGAACGTCGCGGCAAATACGCCGTTGGCCAGGCATCCGATATGTCCTCGTTTGGACCTAAGGC
>NZ_JAUOSC010000711.1:0-299 GCF_030548285.1 Gilvimarinus sp. 1_MG-2023 | reverse complement strand
TCCGGCACCTGCTTGAGTATGCCGTGGGCAGCGGTGTCCGGTAAGGATGCAGGCCAACCAATGGGCCAGTGATGGTTCGCCGTGGTGACGTCAGGTTCTGCTGATGAAGCAGAAGCAGGAGCAGCAGTGCTATCGATGGAATCAGTCAAAGAATCAGTTACTCAGTTATCAGTTCTGGTAGCCACCGGGGCCAAACCAAAGAAGTTAAAACAGACGGTCGATTATATACTTGCCAACAGCCATAGCCGGAGATTATCCGGGCAGCGCAAGAATCAGTGCCACAGCATGCACCGCAATGC
>NZ_JAUOSC010000710.1:0-300 GCF_030548285.1 Gilvimarinus sp. 1_MG-2023 | reverse complement strand
GGTGTTAACTCAGAAGGCCAAGGTAAGAACCACGGACAAGACTTGCAATTCATAGTCAAGACCAGAAGCATCAGAACTTCGGGAAGATTTTTCCAAGCCAGCGGTTACATCCAACATTTTATTGGGTGAGAAAATTCCTTCTACACCCATAGCCGTCGTCGTATCTTGACGATCATCACCATCACCATCGGCCACTACAAAGTTATCCTTATTCAAGGATAACTTGGCATTCAAAGCCCACCTTGGAGAAAAGGTATGATCCCAGCTCAACTTGGTAAATTGATTGGCATTGTAGTTACC
>NZ_JAUOSC010000071.1:0-543 GCF_030548285.1 Gilvimarinus sp. 1_MG-2023 | reverse complement strand
ACATGGGACATGTTCTCCAGCTGCTCGGTGGCAGCCTGATTCAGACGCGGGTGATTGTAACCATGTACCGCACACCACCAGGAGGCCATGCCATCGATCAGCTCGCGACCATCGCTCAGGCGTAACCGTACACCACTGGCAGAAGCCACCTGCCATACCGGAGCCGGGGTGGTCATCGAACTGTAGGGGTGCCATAAATGCTGGTGGTCAAATTCGGTATCGCTTAACGCCGGGTTTGACCAGGGTTTGGCGCTGGAGTGGTCATGGCCTGTCATCATCTGCTCTCACTGAAATCAATGACAGAAAGGTTAACGGATTTCAGCCATTAACTCCGCTACAACCCGATAACAGATCGATTCAACGGCGTGATTTCCTCTTTTGAGCTAAACAGTCGGAGCCAGCCTCACCATTAGTAAACCAAACCGGGCTGACCGTATTGACCTGTTCTGTCACCGTCTTATTGTCAAGCAACCCAATACTGCCTTTTAATCGCCACCTGACCGCCACCTCATCAACAGGTTAATCCGCTCCCAGGCCCAATTC
>NZ_JAUOSC010000709.1:0-300 GCF_030548285.1 Gilvimarinus sp. 1_MG-2023 | reverse complement strand
GCTTCTGTGCGAGAAAGTCCTGACTGCTGCCTGGGTGACAGCGGTCTGGGTGGCAGGCTATAGCCTTTATAGTAAATATTGATTTAACAGAGGTTGAGCTATCGTTATAAGCTATGAGAATACTTACCCACTATGGCCTAGCCCTGAATCGCACTCCAGAGAGTAAATCAGAGTGGCGGTCATGCCCCTTACTGCGGAGAAGCTGTTTATGAAACGTGTCACTATTTTTGGACGAGAAGGTTGTGGCTACTGTCGGCGTGCCAAAGAATTGTGTGAAATCAAAGAGCTGGACTTTAAATA
>NZ_JAUOSC010000708.1:0-300 GCF_030548285.1 Gilvimarinus sp. 1_MG-2023 | reverse complement strand
ACGGATACTGGTCGAAGCACCGATATACGATGAATTTATCGACAAGCTCGCCAGCCGGATGGACAAGCTGGTGATTGGCGATCCATTGCTGGACGATACCCAGGTTGGCCCGATCGCCCGGCAGAATTTGCTAACCAACCTGCATCGCCAGGTCAGCGATACCATCAATGCGGGTGCCCGTTGCCTGTTGGGTGGCGAGCCGCTTAATCGACCCGGTTTCTATTACCCGCCAACATTGCTGGTGGATGTGCAGCCGGGCATGGTGGCGTTTGAAGAAGAAACCTTCGGGCCGGTGATGGC
>NZ_JAUOSC010000707.1:0-300 GCF_030548285.1 Gilvimarinus sp. 1_MG-2023 | reverse complement strand
GTCTACGATGGCTACAAAAAACCCCGTCATTTTGACCGTAACCTGATAGTGATTGGAGCCGGTGCCGGTGGTTTGGTATCGGCGTATATCGCCGCCGCCGTCAAAGCCAAAGTGACCCTGATAGAAGCCAACAAGATGGGGGGTGACTGCCTCAACTATGGCTGTGTCCCCAGCAAGGCCCTGATCAAAAGCGCCAAGGTCGCGCATCAGATTCGCCATGCCGAACACTATGGCCTGACAGCAGAGACACCAGCAACCGACGTCCCCCGCTTCTCGTTCCGTACCATCATGGCACGAGTG
>NZ_JAUOSC010000706.1:0-300 GCF_030548285.1 Gilvimarinus sp. 1_MG-2023 | reverse complement strand
CCGCTTCCATAAACTGGGGTTCGATACCCTGGTACACTTCGGCAGGTAACACCTGTTCCAAATAGGGCTTTGCCTGGATATAGCTCAGGGCAATCACGGCATTACTGGTGGGTGCCAGCTCTTTGCGGCCTTTCATAAAAGACCAGGCCTGGCTGCGGCCCTGTTCGGTGCAATAATAAGCGTAATGCTGGGACAGCTCGACCAGATCCCGTTCAACCGTGCGTTTGTGACAAGGGAAGGAAAGATTGAGTTTTTCCCAGATCGCCCGAGTAGTGATCGGCGTCAGGGGCTCTTCCGGAA
>NZ_JAUOSC010000705.1:0-300 GCF_030548285.1 Gilvimarinus sp. 1_MG-2023 | reverse complement strand
CCGCACGGCGGCTGGCCGACGGTCGTCGTCATCGAGAAACGTGGCGTAAGGGTCCTTGAGTTTTTCCCGCAGTTCATCGGCCCGTACCTGGCGCTCCAGTTCATCCTGGAAGCCACTCATGGTACGGCGCACACGGCCAATCATCAGGCCAACGGTACGGGCTGCCTTGGGCAGACGCTCCGGGCCAAGCACCAACAAACCAAGGACGCCGACAACCACAAGCTCGAGAAAGCCGATATCAAACATCAGTGCTTGTCTTTCTGCTCGCTGAAGTCAGCATCTTTTTCCACGCTGCCAGAC
>NZ_JAUOSC010000704.1:0-301 GCF_030548285.1 Gilvimarinus sp. 1_MG-2023 | reverse complement strand
GCCCGGCAGGAATCCGGCCAGAAACATATCGCCGACCGATTGTTCGGTAATCAGCGCGTACAGCAACAGCGCGACCGACGGCGGAATCATGATGCCCAGGGTGCCCCCGGCGGCCAGCGATCCAGCGGCCAGACGAGGGTGATAACCCTGTTTCATCATTTCCGGGTAAGCCACCCGGGTCATGGTCGACGCTGTTGCCAAGGAAGAACCGGAAATGGCCGAAAATGCCGCGCTGCCACTGACCGCAGCCAGTGCCAGACTGCCATTCCAGCCCTTGGTGAAATAACGGGCAGACTCAAAC
>NZ_JAUOSC010000703.1:0-301 GCF_030548285.1 Gilvimarinus sp. 1_MG-2023 | reverse complement strand
CAATAAAGATCAGGACAAAGGCAATGGCCACGGCCGGGAAAATAATCGGTACCAGGTTGCTGGGCGTGATCAGCAACCCGAGCATTAAAAACATGCCGATCTGACTGAGCCAGGCAATACCATCGTGAAAGCGATGAATGTCATTGCTGTAGGGAAGAGGGGTATTGCCAATCATGGCTCCGGCGATAAAGATAGCCAGAAAACCGCTGCCTCCCCAGTGGGTTGTAAGGCCGAACAGACTAATGCCGCCCGCCAGTGCCAGCAGGGGATACAAGGACGAAGAGAGCGGCAAGCGCCGCAG
>NZ_JAUOSC010000702.1:0-301 GCF_030548285.1 Gilvimarinus sp. 1_MG-2023 | reverse complement strand
CAATCAGGATTATATCTGGGTGGTGGATCATGATATCCAGGTTTTATCCCACCCGGATGAACGCTTTCAATACGATGGCGAGCAGCAGGAAGATGATCCCCCTCAAAACATTCTGACCCGGGTTGTCAGGCAAGCCATGCAAGACGGCGAAGGCTATTACTATTATAAATGGTCCCGTATTGCCGGTGATGACGAGCTCGACAAGGTATCGTTTGTCCGGGACTACCCCGAATGGGGGTTTGTGATTGGCTCCGGGGTTTACCTCAACGATATCGAAATCGAAGTGCGCCAGCGTCGCCAG
>NZ_JAUOSC010000701.1:0-301 GCF_030548285.1 Gilvimarinus sp. 1_MG-2023 | reverse complement strand
CTGCGGTGTAAATCACCGTGTTTTCACCAGAGTTTTCGTCAATGGCGGTCGCTGTTGAACCGGATGTAAATGCCGGTGCCACTTCATCCAGATCATTCACATCCAGCGTCACGGCTTGGCTATTTTGTAAACCCGCGCCGTCGGTGGCTGTAACAGTAAAGCTGTAGCTGGATTTGATCTCATAGTCCGCATCGGCCAACAAAGTAACTTCGCCACTGCTGGTATCAATCGAGAAATACGCAGCATCTGCACCCGACAGACCGAAACTCACGCCATCAGAAATATCAGCAGAGTCATCAGC
>NZ_JAUOSC010000700.1:0-301 GCF_030548285.1 Gilvimarinus sp. 1_MG-2023 | reverse complement strand
GACCAACACGCTGCCAGAAGTATGTGGCCGAGTGTGTCCACAAGACCGCTTGTGTGAAGGCTCCTGCACTCTGAACGACGGGTTTGGGGCAGTGACGATTGGTAATGTAGAGAAATACATTACCGATACGGCATTTGCGATGGGCTGGAAACCGGACATGTCCAAAGTCGTACCGACGGGCAAACGCGTTGCTGTTATTGGTGCGGGTCCTGCTGGTTTGGGTGCGGCTGATGTACTGGTTCGCAACGGTGTTACCCCGGTAGTCTTTGATAAATACCCAGAGATCGGTGGCTTGCTGACC
>NZ_JAUOSC010000070.1:0-543 GCF_030548285.1 Gilvimarinus sp. 1_MG-2023 | reverse complement strand
GCCACCAGCTCCGTGCAGCGGCTCAGTTTGACCAGCGCCATTTCGGCTCGTCCGGCTTCCAGATAAGCGTCCACCAGATTCAGCAAGGGGGCCACGACCGCTAGCAAGGCCGGCTCTGACAACCGGGCGGCGGCATCCAGTTCCGCATAACCCAGACTCAGCGCCTTATGGAAATCGTCGCAGGCTTGCTGCGGATTGCCAGCCAGCAGCGTTCGTTGTCCGGATTCAATCCAGAAAACCCAGCCGTCCGGCATATCCTGCCCAGTCACATTACGTTTACGGGATGCCTGGTTCATCGTTTTGCCCCGTCAGTGTGGCACCCGCTGTTTGTCGTCAGATGCCGCCCTGGGTCAGCTTCGCCGGATCCAGTAATCGCTCCAGCTCAGCCCGCCCCAAATTGGTTTGCTCGTCCGCCACGTCCAGTACCGGCCGTTTTTCTTTATACGCCTGCTTGGCAATCTCTGCCGCTTTCATATAACCCACAATCGGATTCAGCGCAGTCACCAGAATCGGATTACGCGCCAGCGCCTGCTGCAGATTGGC
>NZ_JAUOSC010000007.1:0-178885 GCF_030548285.1 Gilvimarinus sp. 1_MG-2023 | reverse complement strand
CAGTTGGGTGAGGCAAGTGTTTGCAAAGCAACGCTTTGTACGCAGCCGAACGGCTTTCAGCTACGCTGGAAGACCGGACCCGAACGAAAGTGAGGGGAGTAGCGGTAGCGCGGCGAGCGCTACGAGTTCATCGCTGGCACAGGGCCAGTTTAATAAGCCTGATTACGCACCCGTAGCTCAGTTGGGTGAGGCAAGTGTTTGCAAAGCAACGCTTTGTACGCAGCCGAACGGCTTTCAGCTACGCTGGAAGACCGGGCCCGAACGAAAGTGAGGGGAGTAGCGGTAGCGCGGCGAGCGCTACGAGTTCATCGCTGGCTCAGGGCCAGTTTAATAAGCCTGATTACGCACCCGTAGCTCAGTTGGATAGAGTAGCGGTTTCCGAAGCCGTTGGTCGCGCGTTCAAATCGCGCCGGGTGCGCCATTTCCTTCTTTTCATATTGCACCTTATTCCGCACCAGCTTGGGCTTGGTTTGACCATACTTGATCTTTGTAGAAGAATCAGTCACCTACTCTAGAATGGATAATAACCATGGCCGGAACCAGCTTACTGACACTGCTTGATGATATAGCCACCATACTCGACGATATCGCGGTTATGAGTAAGGTGGCGGCCAAAAAAACTGCCGGCGTATTGGGGGACGATTTAGCGCTTAACGCCGAGCAGGTAACCGGGGTAAAAGCCGAGCGTGAATTGCCGGTGGTATGGGCCGTGTTTAAAGGCTCTCTGCTCAACAAAATCATTTTAGTGCCTGCTGCCATGCTGATTAGTGTTTTCATTCCATGGCTGATTACACCCCTGCTCATGTTGGGCGGTAGTTTTTTATGCTTTGAAGGTTTTGAAAAAGTCGTGCATAAATGGCTTCACTCAGACACCCAACAATCTGAGGAGCATCAGGCTCGTCTGCAAAACTTGGCTCAAACCGATGCCGACATGGTGACTTTTGAAACTAAGAAAATTAAAGGTGCAATCCGAACCGATTTTATTCTATCGGCAGAAATTATTACCATCACTCTCGGTGCAGTAGCGGCCGCAGCTTTCACCACTCAGGTTGCCGTACTCTGTGTCATTGCGCTGGGGATGACAATCGGGGTGTATGGTCTGGTGGCGGGCATTGTCAAAATTGACGACGCGGGCTTATATTTATCGAACAGTAAATTTAAATTTCAACAGAGCTTTGGTCGGGCGCTACTGGTTGCGGCCCCCTTGCTCATGAAGTTTTTATCGGTTGCCGGAACACTTGCCATGTTTTTAGTCGGCGGCGGCATACTGGTGCACAGCATCCCGGCGCTGCATCACTTAACAGAGTCGGCCGCCACATGGGCAGGTTCGCTTGGCAGCCTAAACCAGATGTTGGAATTTTTAGTGCCTACCGGCATCAATTTTATCGCGGGTGTCGTGGTCGGCGGAATCTTAGTGGCATTGTTTCAGGTCGCGCAGCGGCTTCGCAGTTCGGGGCAAAGTCGCTAACTCATCGACAGATCAGTTGCCGGAAGGTTGTTCTTGTTTCTGGTCGATCAGCTGCTGCACTAAAGCGCGGTTGGCGATAAACCACAAACTAGCAGCACCGATAACCGGCAGCATTAAGTAGCCAAATTGATAGCACAGAGCAATAGCCTCTTTTTGCCACTGCACCAGCTCTATTTGTCCCGCCACCGCAGGAGGACTTTTAAAAACAATAGTGAGAAAAAATTCGGCCACTAAGCCCCAAGCGTGAATCGGAAACAGTGCCGTCACTGCTAATATAACGCGAGCATTGGAAAATAATTTATCACTCACGGCAAAGCACAACGCCATAAGTACGGGAATATTCCAGGAATAAATCAATGGATTAATGGTGACAATCACATTGCCCTGACGCTCTTCACCCGCGACATCGGTTAAATAACGGGTGACATAGTCGATTTTTTTACCGCTCGACTCCAGCGCGATTACCGCGCCTTGATCAAAAAGGTTAATCACCCACTGACTGATCAAGCCCGGAATAATATTGAAAAAACCCGAGAGAAAATACCAAAGCACAAAGAATACCGGCAACCACAAAAGAACTTTGGCAAAATAGCCGGCCGGGGAAAATACGGTATCAGCCTGCTGCGACACTGGCCCCTCCATCACCTGATTGAGGTGGCTGCGTATTATTGCCGCTGACATTAGGTATATAGCGAATCCACAACATCCACACCAACAACGTATCGAGCATAATCAGCGCTTGCCAAATGTATAAGTGAGCCCAGTCAAACGATGGTTTGTGCCAGATACCCAAATAGAATAAAGACACAATACGCACTAAGTTCAGTGCCTGTACCGACGCCAAGCCCAAGCCAAGCCCCATAAAACGATAGCGCCACGGCGCCGGAAACGCCACAATGGCCGCCACCAACAGTATCATGGCCTCAACCCCGTTGCAGCCGGCGGCAATTTGCACAGCAAAGCCGGTGGCTTTATCGACCATGACAATACCGTCGACCGCAAGATCACGCCCAAAGAGTTCAATAAAAAACGCCGAGGCTTTGGCCAGACCCGAGGTGAGCGGCTCGACAAAATATGTTTGGCCAACCGGTGTTAACTCAAAAACAAACAAGCCCGCCATAACCAAAAAAAAGGTAAGAAAAAAACGAATCACATCAATAGCCCTGTGGCGTTAAGGTTATTTAAAACTCTGTTAATCAGAGTTTGCTTGCACTTTAAAAGTATCGAATAATTCAACAGTTTGGGCTCGGCACTCAACCACCGTCACATTGGCGCGTTCTGGCCCGCGCCACAGCCAAGACTCCAATTGATAGAGCTGTTGCTCGGTACCGGTGGCTTTCAGCTCGACCCTGCCATCGGTTAAGTTACGCACCCAGCCGGTAAGCCCTAATGCTTGCGCACATTCTTGCGTACTGCGCCGATAAAAAACGCCCTGCACACGCCCCTGCACCAGGAAATGTTTGGTCAGCGGCCCTGTGTCTGCAACTTTATGTTCATCTTTACCCATTAGGATAACCGGTTACCGCAATAAACGTGTGACATTATGCCCAAGCTGATCTACCCATGGCACTGGCTTGCTCGAGTACGCCGACACTATACCGCCCGCGCGGCTACCGTGTCACCTACCGCTACCGTCAAAGTCGATACCACCCGGCCAATACAAAAGATCAATGAACGCTACCTATCTTTCTCGATCGACATCTCGGTATTAGCAGGCGGCTTTTGGTGGGAGGGCAGTGACCAATCCCGGCGCGGCTTAGGCGGGCTAAGAGTGCCCCCTATTAACTTGCGCAGCGGAAAATTGGATCGCTTAGTACAAGCCCTGGGGCCGTCCTATCTGCGGGTAGGCGGCTCTGAGGCAGATAAAATTCACTATTTTCACGCCCCAGACAACGAACCAGATGCGTTAGTATTGAAACGCAAACACTGGGACCGCCTGCATCACTTTATCCAGCGCAACGATTTACGCCTTATTTTCACGCTTAAATACGGCCTTTTTCAACGTCAACACCACGGCCGCTGGTGTGGCGAAGAAATAGAAGCACTGCTGCAATACAGCCGCGATACCCACTACACGATTGACGTATTTGAGCTCGGCAATGAACTCAATGCGTACTGGGCTTTTCACGGTTTGCGTGCCCAACCCAAGGCCAAGGATCTCGCCGTTGATTACGCCACTTTCGCCCGTGAAGTTCGCCAATACTACCCCGACGCCAAAATCTCCGGGCCTGGCAGCGCTTTTTGGCCCAGGCTGGGCGAGACAATTAAACCGTTTTCCAATATTACCCGGCGCTTTTTAAAAGAGTTGCCCCATGGCATTGATATCGTCAACTGGCACTATTACCCCTTTCAAAGCCATCGCTCGCCTGTGCGAACCCGCGCGGCTAGCGTGCGCACTTTGCTTAATCCTAAATCATTCGATGATTTCGCCCGTTATAGCCATACTCTCAATGTGTGGCGCGATCAATTTCAACCCCAGGCTCAGGTGTGGACCGGGGAAACCGGTTCGGCCCAGTGTGGCGGCCAGCCAAAATTATCCGACCGGTTTATTTCCTGCTTTTGGTGGGCAGACCAGCTGGGTCAAGGTGCGTTATTTGGTCAACAAGTGATGGTACGACAAAGCCTGATTGGCGGCGACTATGGTCTAATCGACCGACTGAGTCTGAAACCCCGCCCCGATTATTGGCTAAGCTGGTTGTGGGTGCGCCTAATGGGGCACAAAGTTTACGCCTGTCAACTCGCCGATAAACATCTGCGCGCTTACTGTCACGAATCCCCCGACGGCAAGGGGTTAACTCTAATGATTATCAACATGAAACCTCAGGGCATACGCGTGTCTACCGATATACCCGGCACCCCCAACCAGACCTACACACTTACCGCCAAACGGCTCACCAGTCGCAAAGTTTTTATTAATGGCGTAAGACCCAAAGCTAAACTTAAGCTCACCCCCACACACTTTCCATCGACAACCAAACCTGATCGGGTACCGGGATATAGTATTAGTTTCTGGTGCTACCTGTTTTCATAGCTACCAGTACACACCACTAACACATTAATGACTTGTGATTTAGAAGCTCGGGAGCTGCGATAATATATGCAAATCGAATGGCCACTGCATTCTATAAAGTGCTGGAACTATGCTTTGCTAGAAGAATAACACCTTTAATAGCTTACTTGAGAAGCAATATTTCATGACTTCTGTGCTATGTTTAGCGACCAAAAATATCCCATTGGGGGGAAATTACTTAATGAAAGCATTAAAACTTGGCCTACTGGCTTTAGGATTACTAACGACCAGTGTACACGCCGCAGTAGTCGTGACACATACAAATTTAACCACCGTGGAAGATGACGGAACGACTCAATATAAAGTCGTACTCGACTCTCCACCTGCGGCCGCTGAAATTGTCACTATAACCCCAACTTCAAACGATGTAACCGAAGGCACCGTATCAAGCGCACTGAACTTCGATGCCAGCAACTGGGACACCCCCCAATACGTAAGCGTGACCCCTGGGGCCAGTGGCGACGGCAATGACGGTAATGTAATGTACAACATCGGGAATGCCATTACTGTCACCAATCCCAGCGCCTATGTCGACAGTCCAGGGACAGATGTAACTGTCACCAATATCAATATAGAAGGTATCTCAACAATTATTGTCTACTCACCAAGCCTCTTAACGTCTGAAGGGGGTAGTACCAAGCTGGTAGTCATTCGCGCTATTGGCGGGCCTCCAACCGACGAAATTACCCTTCCTTTCAGCACCGCATCCACTGAAATACTCTTGGGTTCGGTAAGCCCTCTTGTACTCAATGCGGGCAATTTGTACGAAACCGTTTTGTCAGTCGCGCCTCAAGACGATAATATTGCTGACGGAGATCAACCTTTTAGCATCGTCTTCAGCCCCACTACATCTAGCGACTTGACCTATAACGACATTTCTCCTAACAATGTTTCAGGCCTCAACCAAGATAACGACATCGCGTCGATTATTGTCGCCCCCAATAGCGGTGTCACAGTCACCGAGGGCGGCGCATGGCAAACAATTGCAGTGGCCGCCTCCAGCGCCACACCCACCGCCGACGTCACGGTCAATCTAACCCCCTCAGCGGAGGTAACCACGTCGGTAGGATCTGTTGTGCTCAATGCAAGCAATGGATACCGCACCACCTTCGACATTACCGCTGTGGACGATGTCGTTGTGGATGGCGATTTGGCCTTTACGGTTACGACTGCCGCAGCCACATCCAGCGACGCCGCTTTTGCCGGGCTTGATCCCGATGATGTTACCGGCACCGCGGCCGATAACGACACACCGGCTGTTGCGGCTACACCACTGCCTACAATGGGTCACTTTGGACAGTTTATCTTAATGATGCTGCTCGCCGGTTTTGGCACCCGCGTACTGCGTAAACGTCGTTAAGGCTTCACTTGCCCTCGCGCCACGCGAGGGCAACAACCCCAGCCAATCCTTTATCGCCTTAACGCCCTAAACGCCGACAGCTCCCAGGGCCGCATGGCGAGCAATATGCCGATATGGGTGCGCTTATCCAGTGGTATACGCGCGTCTTGCCGGTTCATTTCTTCCGCCTCTAAAGTGAGCTGTTCCAGCTTATTTTGCAAATGCTCAATAGACGACTGTGTAAAAGAACCGCGCAGGTAAAAACGAAAACTCTCGGGTTCGCGAAAGCTGCCCTGTAAAAAGTGCCCGATCACATCGCCCGCAATAAAGCGGTCCAAGGGGCCGCCGGGTGTCCAGCGTACATTGGGAGAAATCAAAACCTTAAAGGCGTTACCGGGCAGCAATTCAATCAACTTGAGCCGGTCCAACCGCGCCAATAGCTGGATACATTCGTGCTCGGATATCTGGTAGTGCTCCACAATATCGTAATAAGTCCAGCCGTCGCGCAAACACACCGCCACCAAACACAACTTAATATCCGAGGCCAGTTCCAGTTCTTGCTCATCGGTGAGCTGGGTAATACTGCGCTCTTTCGTTTCGCACTGGGCGATAAAATCCGTTAGCGACAGGCCCAAAACCTGACAAATCGCCTCCAGCCGCTGCAGACTTATACTCTGCTGAGCGAACATGCGTTTTATATTCGCCTCACTCATGGACAGCGCAGCGGCCAGGTCGCGGTAGGTTACCCCGCGCGACTTCAACATCGATTTTAGCGCACCACAAAGGTGTGGGATCTGGCTCAAGGCTATTATTCCTATACTTTTAGTTCACGATTCCGCTACATTAGCAGAGTTTGTTTACGTTTTATATCCCTCCGGTAGAGTGGTCACCGTTGGCAGTCGCCAACCACACTTCAAAGGAGAACGACGATGAAAAAGACAACACAAATTGGATTACTGGCTCTAACCGCCCTTTGCACACTGCCTGCCTGCGCGGCATCCGATAACGCCAGCCAAGCCATTAAACACTCGGGGCTGGCCGCTGGGCATTCAGCGGTGGCCGGTGCAAAGGTAGTCAGCGGCGCCGTTGCCACACCGATGATTGTGGTCGGCGAGGTGGGCAAGGCCGCGGGTAAAGCGGGCGATGTGATGATGGACTTTGCCCTGGAGGATGCCCCGCTGGAAGTTTCCGACAAGGTGATTATCGCAGACCCGGCACCGCGTCATTTACCCAAGCGCGACGGAGGAATTTAATATGACCCGTATCGCGACTTACTGTGTTATTACGCTCGTCGCGCTGCTGCCTGCCCGCCTATGGGCGGGCAGTGCCAACGGCGAAGACAACACCTTTCCCACCGAAGAGATTACTCAGTTCGCCAAATCTGTCGAGCGCTACGCCGCCGGGCAAGGGGCACGCGCTTTTATTATTGCCCGCGTGGGTCGCCCCCCGGATGAATTACCCAAGGGCATTGAATTTACCCACACGGCTATTGCCGTTTACTCCACCATTGAAGATAAAGACGGCACGCCCCATAAAGGCTATGCCATTTACAACCTCTACCAAAAAGACCCCGAGGTAGATCAAAGTGAACTAGTGCAAGACTACCCCGTGGATTTTTTCTGGTCGGCGAAAGAGCTTAAAGCGGGCATACTGATTCCAACACCCCAAATGCAGCAAGATTTAATTAACCTGATTGCCAGTAACGACTATGCACAACTGCATCACCAGAATTATTCCGCGATAGCCAATCCGTTCGATGCCCGCTATCAAAACTGCACCGAATTCACGCTCGATGTGATTAACAGCGCTATTTATCAAACCACCGATCGGGATCGCTTAAAGCGTAATGCCCGCGCCCACTTTGCACCGCAGCGCGTACACGAAAGCCGGCTTAAAATGCAGTTGGGTGGTTTGTTATTAAAAGATGTGGCGACCGACGACCACAAAGGACCGGTGGCCACCGCCACTTTTCACAGTATTGCTCGCTACTTAGATTCAAACAATTTAGTGAAAAAAATGTCTGTGCTAACACCTGCGGATTTTTAAGTCTTGTCTGTGGTATAAACCGTAAAACAGGGTCCGCCTTGTTTTACGGTTTAACAGTATTGCCAGAGGATACGCCCACAATGAAAATTGCTTTGATTGGTTTACCGATAGCGTTATTAGCGGCCTGTTCACAACAACAAACCGACGACGCTTACTGGTGCAGTTACGAGACCGACCCGGCTCAGTATCAACACTGTATGGAGGTCGGTAAAGATTTGGATGACACTACTGCCCGATCAGCCGGCAAGCAAGTCACTCCAAAGCAATAGGTTAAACTTCGCTTATAAGCTCGCGGACTCCCTCTACGTGGGCAGCGGTGTCGATTCTTTATCCCCCGGTATATGGCCCAATTGCCCTGCCTGCCAATCGCGCTTGGCCTGCTCGATCAGCTTTTTATCACTGGCTACAAAATTCCACCACAGGTAACGCGGCTCGGCCAAAGGCTCGCCGCCCACCACCACAAACACCGCTTCGCTATGGGAGGTCACCTTGGCCTCGGCATCAGGTTGTAGTATGAGCATTTGACCTTCGTGGTAAGTGTTGCCACTTAGGCTCAGCTCCCCTTGTACGATATAAATAGCCCGCTCGGGGTAATCGATTTCCAGTGTAGTACTCGCACCAGCATCCAAACGAATATCAACAAAAAAAAGCGGCGACTGGGTAACAAGGGGCGAGGTCAAACCAAAACAACGACCGGCGATGACTTTTATGGTAACGCCCGGCTGTTGTATATCCGGCAGGCTTGGTGCACTAAAGTGAACAAAACTTGGGGCCATTTGTTCGGCTTCTTGCGGCAGTGCCACCCAAACTTGCAAACCCATTAACGTATGAGAGGTTTCGGTTCTCTCTTCTGGAGAGCGTTCCGAGTGCACAATGCCGCGACCTGCGGTCATCCAGTTAACGGCGCCGGGTTTAATGTCTTGCCGAAAGCCGAGGCTGTCTCGGTGGCGAATAACCCCTTCGTATAAATACGTCAGTGTGGCCAAACCAATATGCGGATGCGGCCGCACCGACAATCCCGTGCCAGGAGAGAAATGGTTGGGGCCGACATGATCAAAAAAAACAAATGGCCCAATCGTGCACCGCTCAGCCGCAGGCAGGGCTTGGCGCACGACCAAATCATCCATAGGGCGCTGCCTGGCTTGAATGACCGTTTGTACGGCCGGACTGGAAATGGACGGCTGATTGCTCGCCGCTTTTGGCTCCATGCTCATTATGTGCTCTCCTATTGATTATTATATAGAGCAATGTTCGGCCGCACTTAGGTGCGACCTTTTTAATCGACCCCTTTACAGTTTTTCAAAATGATCCGTCAGTAGGCAATCAAAGCGTCTGGCATCGTACTCTTTAAGAGGCTCGACATCCGCCGGCTGAATAATGCCTTTGGCAACTGCATCATCCAGACGCTGCTCCAGTGTTGTTCCAGTTAGCTCGCCTTTGGCTTGTGCGCGGCTGAAGGAGTGCCACACATCCCCCAAGGCCAATAACAGCTGATAGGTTGTCTCTACCCGACCGACCGCGTCTTCCACATCTTGGCTAACATACACGTACTGCGCTAAGCGCTGGCGCACGGTGTTATCTTCCATAATTAAATTGCCGAGTCTGCGAACATCGGAGTCGGACGGGGCCAGATAAGGCGCCCCGGTCAAAAAGGTTGCGGTCTTAAACGCCCAGGCCAAAAAGCGCTGCGGGAAATTTTGATAGAAATCCAACAGTGCTTGCTGTGCCTTGTGTAAGGCTAGAGTTAGAGCGTATTCAGCATGAGCATCTTCGTCTGCGGTACGCGGGTGCACGCTGTGAAATTTAAGCAAGCTACAGGCAATAAACAACTGACTGTGAACATCCCCCAATCGAGCCGATAGCAACTCGCGCCGTTTTATGTCGCCACCCAATACGCCCAACGCAACATCGGAGGCCACCGCCAGTGCAGCGCTCAGGTGATTGATTTTTTGATACCAAGGCTTGGAGAAATCGTCGGCATTCACCGGCGTTGAACTGAACTTAGCGCGGGTTAGGCTATAGAGCTTGAGCCGGGTGATATTGCTAAACACATGCCCCAAATGTTTGATAAACAAGGTATCAAATTCGGCTAATGCGGCTTCTTTATCTTCCGCCTGTAGGGTTTGCACCTCATCAAACAAATAAGGGTGACAGCGCATGGCGCCCTGACCGAAAATCATCAGCGAGCGGGTTAAAATATTGGCCCCTTCGACGGTAATCGCTACCGGCAATGAGCGATAGGCAAACACACAAAAATTGCGCGGCCCCATTTGAATGGCACGGCCACTGACCACATCCATGGAGTGGTTAACGGAGGTGCGCATCATTTCAGTGGCGTGGTATTTCGCCATGGCAGTCATTACCGAGGGGGCGCCAAAGTCCAGCCCACGGGTCACGAGTTGGCGGAATGCTTCTAGGGTATAACCATTGGCGGCAATTTCCGCTGTGGCTTCCTGCACCCCTTCAAACTTACCCACTTCCATATTGAACTGGCGGCGAATGCGAGCGTAAGCGCCCACGGTTAGGTAGCTCATTTCACCGCTGGCGGTCGACAGTGCCGGCAGTGACACACCGCGGCCCGCGCCCAAGCACTCAATCAACATACGCCAGCCTTTACCGGCCATAGAGGCACCGCCGATAATCCAATCCACTGGGATAAACACGTCCGTGCCTTTAACCGGCCCGTTCATAAACGGTGAGCCCGGGTTGTGTCGGCGGCCTATTTCCACTCCAGGGTGATCGGCGGGCAAGAGTGCACAAGTAATGCCGTAATCCGATTTATCGTGATCACCTAGCAGGCCGTCGGGGTCACGCAATTTGAAGGCCAACCCCACAACGGTGGCGACAGGCGCCAAAGTGATCCAGCGTTTGGAAAAATTGAGGCGAATACCGAGCACCTCTTTCCCCTCGTGCTCGCCCTGACAAACCACGCCAATATCGGGAATAGAGCCGGCATCGGAGCCCGCCTCTGGGCCGGTGAGGCCAAAACAAGGGATTTCTGAACCATTGGCCAAACCTGGCAACCAGCGCTGCTTTTGCTCCTCGGTGCCGTATTTCATTAGCAATTCACCCGGCCCTAGAGAGTTGGGCACCATGGCTGTTACTGCGGTCGTGCCCGAGCGGCTGGCAATTTTGCTCATAATGCGGCTTTGCGCATAGGGGCCAAAATCTTTGCCGCCATACTCTTCCGGGATAATCAGGCCAAAAAAGCCCTTATCTTTAAGAAATTGCCATGCTTCGGGGGTTAAGTCCTGATCTTGGAATATTTGCCACTCATCAATTAAGCCACAGAGCTCTTCCACTTCGTTGTCGAGAAAGCTTTGTTCTTTCTCCGTCAGCTGAGGCAGCTCGATATTGACGAACTTTTTCCAGTCGGGTTTACCGCTAAAAAGGTCTTTCTCCCACCAAGTGGTACCAGCTTCCATGGCTTCACGCTCGGTCACACTCATGGGCGGCATGGCTTTTTGTAAAATTTGATAGGCGGGCTGGGTAATCAGCTTTTGCCGCAAAGGAGGAAGGTTAAGCAGAAGCAAAATCGCCGCTACGGGAATTAAAATCAGCCACATAGCGCCCGATATAAAGGTAAGGCCAAAAAGTCCTACTAATAAGGCGACACTGCTGACCATCAGCCCGGGCTGATAGTAGAGCACTGCTGTCAGTAACGCGATGAATAAAACCAATGACAACAAGAACATAGATCGGATCTCCGACGACTTAGAATAAGAATGGCCCACAGACACATGTACACTAGGGCTAATGATAACAATAGTCGAGAACGGCGGTATTAGCACCTGTTTTTGCGGCCGACTGTGAGGAACCTCTGATTAAGGAAGCCGCCGCTCTCTTAACACTTTAGCAAACCAGACGCTCAGCTCCAGCACCGCCATCAGACGCTGGCGCAGAGTAAAACGGCGCTTTACAGGTAGATCTCACCCCGGGCGAATATGGTACAGGTACCTTTAATAAACAACCGTCACCTTCACAGTGCCCACTGATCATGCCGCCGCGCGATGACAGTTGGCGCGCGGGAAAGTTTAACTGCCAAACAGGACCTTCACGTGATAGCGAAATAACGCCCGATGCGATGAAAAATTGCTGCGAGTGTGAGATTAGACTCATATCGGCAAGCACTGCCAAAGCTGCCAAGATGGCGTGGCCACACAAATCCACCTCTGCCGTGGGGGTAAACCAGCACAGCCCCATAATTTCTGCCGAGCTCACCACAAAAGCAGTATCAGACAAATTATTTTGCGCGGCAACGGCCTGCCTTTGCACTTCTGGCAAAGGGTCTGAACTGATTACTACCGCCGCCGGATTGCCGCTAAACGGGCCTTCAGCGAAGGCATTAACAATATACATAGGTAATTTCAAAACCACCTCCTTGTGGTATTGAAGCAAATTGATGCCCCAGATATAGATACAGGTTGTGCCTTATTGATTGGCCCAGTACACAGCCTTGTTCTATATGAGAGAACACGGCGTGGTTAATGGTTCCGTTATTATTTACTTATGGTTCATCTGACAGCTCTGCTATTTTACACTGATTACGGCCCGCGGCTTTAGCATCGTACAGAGCGCGGTCTGCCCGTTCAAAAGCTGCTTCTAGTGTATCTGCTTCGGAAAACTGGGCAATTCCAATAGATACTGTTAGCTCGACCGGTTGGTCACGATAGTTAAAATCCGTGCGGGCAATACCCGAGCGAATTTTATCCAGACACTGATAAGCTTGTTTTGCGTCTGTTTCAGGCAGTAGTACAACAAATTCTTCACCACCGTAGCGGCCAAAAAAATCCACATCGCGCAGACGCTTTACAATGGCGTTGCTAAGCACTTTCAGTACTCGATCGCCGGCTTGATGGCCAAATGAATCATTAATTTTTTTGAAATAATCCAAATCAACGATCGCTATGGATAACGGGTTTTTATAACGTCGGTAGCGTTGCACCTCGATGGTGGCTCGCTCATTGAATGCCTCTCGGTTGGGTACACCGGTTAACGGGTCCGTGAGGGCTTTAGCTCGCTGCTCTTCTAAGACTTTACGGTTTTTTTCCGCTTCCGACTCCATGGTTTTTAATTTTTGCGCCAAGGCAACGAGTTGCTCGGTTACCGGACCATTGGCCTTTGAGCTTTCTTGAAAAGTAGACAGCACCGCGCGGATATTGCCTATTCGATTTTGCACCTGTGATTTCAGCTGATTTAAATCAGTGGCCTCTTCAGCCTTATGGCTCAATTGTTCAAACTCAGCCATCATATCGGCTTGCATGGTGGCCGATGCAGTTTCTAAGTCTGTACTGGCATCCGACGCCACACCCAATGCTTGGTAGATATCGGCAAGCTCAGAATTCACTTCAGATAAATACACAGTAAAAGCGCGAGTGGCTGCCACATAGGCGGCCATAATAAGATCGCGAACTTCTTCTAATACGGGCAGTAAATCGGCATTGGTAATGCCCGAGCGCAAGCGCCGCTGCAAACTTTGCACACGTGCGGGCTCAAGATTTTGCGCTTCAACACTGACCAGAAGCTCAGTAATAATCAACCGCATGTTATCCGATACAGTGGCACTGTCGCGTAAGCTGGCATTAGGGTTTAACTCAAACAGTGCGCGATCCACTTGCGCCAAGTTGAGTTCTTGCTCTTCGTCGATCTCGTTCGTATCGCCAGGTTCTGACTTATGTTCTGTAAGCCCCGATGGAGCTGAATCATCACTCCGGCCCAATAAACGGGCCATTAAGCCACTGGATTTTTCTTTGTGCTCGTCGCTACCTGTCTCTTCTTGATCGGCAAAAACCTGAGCCTGCAATTGCGCCAGTTGATGTAATAACGAGGGATAGATATACAAAAGGTCGCGCTGGCGTGATACATCTTGAGCGAGATTGCGCAACTTGCGTTTTAGGGGGCGCTCGGGCTCGCGGGCAAGCAGCGGTACAATCAATGATTGCAAACTACCTTTCAACTCTCGGGTAGTTTCATCGCGCTCTTGGTCAAACTGATGCAGCGCCCCGTCGACCTCGGTAAGCGCCGCTTGGAGCTGCCCTTTATCACCACTGCGCAAAGTGCCGCGTAGCGTCTCTAATGTCCGGTCGAGCTCGGGCTGTTGACCGGTGGCGGCAATACTGACTCGCAGCAACGCCCGTTGCAACAACTTCACCTCTTCTTGGCCCTGCCGCTCTAGGGCCTCGTGTTGATCCAAAGCATCCAGATATTTATCGCGCCACTTATTTTTGCCTGCATCGCTCACCAGATTCGTACTCCCATTATCGTACTCAAGTCAGTCTGACTTATTATAGACTCTGACGCCATAGCACTGTGCATACAAAGACGGACACAAAAAAGCCCCGCAGGCGGCACCGGCGGGGCTTTAAAGCAGAAACAGCGGGAGTATTACTCGGCGCGCAACTGCTCGATTAGGTAGTCGGCCACTTCTAGCATTTGTTTATGACCGCCGGTATCGCTGGCACTAATGCGGTAGCGACCATCAATCACCAACTCTGGGGTACCGCTAATCTCTGCCGCACGCGCTTTGGCATCACCCTGGCGCAACAAGCTATTAACCCCAAAAGACTCAAAGGTTTTGATAAAGGTATCGCTGTCGATATCATACTGAGCAAAGAACTCGGCAAAATCTTCCACTGAGCCAAAACGAGTGCGCTTTAAGTGTATGGCATTAAACAGATCCATGTGGGACTCATCCAGCACCTTCAGTGTGTTCGCCGTGTAGTAAGCGCGAGCATAGGGCTCCATAGCGCCGGCCCAAACCATAGGCGTACGCACTAAATAAATATCGTCGGCTTGCTGTTCGGCCCACCCATGCAACAGCGGATCAAAGCGAAAACAATGGCCGCAAGTGTAGGCAAACATTTCCCGCACTTCGATTTTGTCTGGGTTATCTGTCCGAATAGGCTCGGCCAGCGCGTGGTACTGCTTGCCTTCTTGATACTTAGGCGCTTCGTCGGCACAGGCCACTACGCTCAACACCATTCCGATAAACGCGATTAACACTCGCATAAAGTTGCTCCCTTTAGGGTTCACGACACATTTATTACCTGAGTTAGAGCATCGCCTTGCCGGCAAAGTTCCAACCCACAAAAAAGGCGACCTAAGTCGCCCTTGGCTACTAGCCCTGCTTAATTCAGGCCTGCAATATAGTTGGCTACGGCTTTAATTTCGGCATCGCTCATGTTTTTTGCCACCAAACGCATGATCATTTGATCACCATCATTGGTTCGCTCACCACCGCGGAAGGCCTTCAACTGCTTTTCGATGTATTCGGCGTATTGACCACCCAGGCGCGGATAAGCTGCGGGAGCATTGCCCAAGCCTGTGGGTGAGTGACAGCCGCTGCACGCCGGCACGCCGGTTTCCATGTTGCCGCCGCGGTAAATATTTTCACCCAGATCCAGCGAGCTAACCTCGGCACCGCTGTTTATTTTAACGGTGAACTCTTTTGAGCCGGTCAGCTGCATTCCCTGAGAGGCGTAATGAGCGGCAATATCCTGCAAGTCTTGATCGCTCAATCCGCTCAGCATGCCTGTCATTTCCACCACGGGACGACCAGTTTTGGCTTTATCGTCGCCGCTGGCGTTATCCCAAGCTTGGATATCCTGCAATTGCTTGTAGATATACGCCTCGCCCAGTCCAGCAATTTTAGGGAAAGACGGAGCAGGGCTGTTGCCATCGGGGCCGTGGCATGCAGCACAAACGGCGACCTTTTCGGCCCCAGCAGCGGCATCGCCTGCGGCACTGGCCATTTGCGACAGAGTCGGTGCTCCGAGTGCGATAAGCAGAGGTAAAACAAGTTTTTTCATTGGCTAACCTGTGACATCGTCAATTATAGTGTTGGCTGTACTGCCTCGACGTAAGGGCCAGGCATTTATTGCCCACACAAGCGCCTTTGGCGACGGGTGCGAGCCGGTTGCAGCGGGCATTATATACTAAATGACCGATCACAAAAGGCCCGCAGTCTGTTAGGCTTGCGACCTCCACTCAATACAGCGCTTACACTCATGACACAAACCATTCATTTTCGCGGTGCTACCTTTACTCAAAGCGCCCCCAGTATCCGTGAATGCCCGCCCGAAGAAGGGCTTGAGGTAGCATTCGCCGGCCGCTCCAATGCCGGTAAATCCAGTGCCATTAACACTTTGACTGACAATAAAAAGCTCGCCCGCATCAGTAAAACACCCGGGCGCACGCAATTAATCAACTTTTTTGATCTGTCAGAAACCACCCGCCTGGTGGATTTACCTGGCTATGGCTTTGCCAAGGTGTCGCGCGCACTGAAAGAGCAGTGGCAAGAAAATTTGTCCGAATATTTGCACGAGCGCAAGTGTTTGGCTGGGCTGGTGATCGTGATGGACATCCGCCACCCGATGCAAGACTACGACACTCTGGTCTTAAACTGGGCAATTGAGGTGGAAATGCCGGTCCACTTACTGTTAACCAAAGCCGACAAACTGAAAAAAGGCCCCGCCCAAAACACTCTGCTGCAGGTGCGCAAGTCTCTTAAAGAAGCTGGGGTGGATGATTTGGTGACTGCCCAGACATTCTCGTCTTTAAAAAATGCGGGGCTGGATCAACTCAAGCAGGTGCTTACTGGCTGGCTAACAGGCCAAACCTCAAAACCAAGCTAACCCGCAAATGACAGGCAAAAAAAAGCCGGCAAAAAATTTGCCGGCTACAATACTGACACCCTTGGGGGATGGCATCAGTTACGGATCAACCGCGTAGTGAGTAACTACTGAGACTTAGCTTAGCGGGTTTAGTTCGCCCCTAAATGTAAAAATTTGTAGGCAGTGCGTCAGATCACATTCCCTGAACCATAAAAAAAGCCCCCAAACCATAGTGGTGGGGGCTATTGTCAGAAATTTTTCTGCCAAATGACCTTGCGGCCAAACGAGGAGGAGCTCATGAAAAAAAACATCGTACTATTCAGTGTGCTAATTCTTTGAACGCCCCCTTGGATAAAAGTTCAACAAATTTTATAAATTATCTATTTTCTTTGTGTTTATCGCTTTGAAATGGCTATTTTGGTAATTTATACGCCACTTTCCGGCCTCAATGCGCCTCATCCCAGTTGTTACCCACACCCGCCTCAACCAACAGAGGTACCGCCAGCTCAGCGGCAGCTTCCATGCGCTGCTCAACACCTTGGCGCACAGCGTCTAAATCAGCCTCTGCCACCTCTAGTACCAGTTCATCGTGCACTTGCATAACCAGCTTGGCATCCAACTCTGAGTCATCCAGCCATTGAGAGACCACCACCATCGCTTTTTTAATGATATCCGCTGCGGTACCTTGCATCGGGGCATTAATCGCAGTTCGCTCGGCGGCCTGTTGCAACATTTTATTGCGGGCATTGATTTCCGGCAGATAGAGCCTGCGCCCCATTAGCGTTTCCACATAGCCTTTTTCGTGCGCCAGCGCCCGTGTTTCTTCCATATAGCGGGCCACGCCGGGGTAGCGCTCAAAGTAGCGATCAATATAGCTTTGCGCCTCGTTGCGCCCCAGGCCCAACTGCTTGCCAAGGCCAAAGGCCGACATACCGTAAATCAAACCGAAATTAATCGCTTTAGCACGGCGACGCATTTCATCAGTGACCTTATCCACATCGGTGGCAAAGACTTCCGCCGCGGTTGCCCGGTGCACATCCATCCCTTGGGCAAACGCATTCAGCAGGCCTTCATCACCCGATAAATGCGCCATGATGCGCAGTTCAATTTGCGAATAATCCGCCGCCACAACTTTGTAGCCCTTGGGCGCCACAAATGCCTTGCGTATACGTCTCCCCTGTTCGGTGCGAATCGGAATATTCTGCAAGTTAGGGTCACTGGAGGAAAGCCTACCGGTGGCAGTAACCGCCTGATGGTAAGAGGTATGAATGCGGCCGGTACGGGGGTTAATCATTTTCGGCAGCTTATCGGTATAGGTGGACTTCAGCTTAGCTAGGCTGCGATGTTCCAGTAAAAGCTTGGGCAAAGGGTAATTAAGTGCCAGCTCTTGCAAGACATCTTCGGCAGTGGAGGGCGCGCCGGTTTTGGTTTTTTTCACCACCGGTAATTCGAGCTCTTCGAACAAAATAGTGCCCAGCTGCTTGGGCGAAGCCAAATTAAATTCGCGCCCGGCGATAGCGTACGCCTCACGCTCCAACTCGGTCAGGCGAACCTGCAGTTCTTGACTGTGCTTGCCCAACTGATTGGCATCGACCAACGCGCCATTGCGCTCAATATTGGCCAATACTGGCACCAGCGGCATCTCGATATCCAGCAACACCCCGCGCAGAGCATCGTCTTGCTCGAGCTGCGGCCACAAGGCCTGATGTAGGCGCAAAGTAATATCGGCGTCTTCCGCGGCGTAGGGGGCAGCATCTTCTACTTTAATTTGATTGAAGGTGAGCTGTTTAGCGCCTTTGCCGGCAATATCTTCAAAATGGATGGTCGCCGTATCTAAATAGCGCTCCGCCAACGAGTTCATATCGTGACGACCCGCCACCGAGTTCAACACGTAGGATTCAAGCATGGTGTCCCAGGCGATGCCGCGCAAGTTAATGCCGTGGTTAGCCAACACGTTGCGGTCGTATTTTAAGTTTTGTCCCACTTTTGCTCGGCTCGCATCCTCTAATAACGGTTGCAAAGCAGAAAGAACGCTGTTGCGATCGAGCTGATCGGGCGCCTCTAAATAATCGTGGGCCACCGGCACATAGGCCGCTTTGCCGGGCTCTACGGCAAACGACACCCCCACAATATCCGCCTCCATGGCGTGAAGACTGGTTGTTTCGGTGTCGAAAGCAAACACCTCGGCTTGTTTGAGTTTTTCCAGCCAGGCATCAAAGCTCTCTGGGGTCAGAACTGTGTCGTACTCTACTGCAAGCGCTTCAGTGACTGGGATTGCCTGCCCAGCATCGGTCGGCTCGACTTCGGCAATCCAGGTTTTAAACTCCATCCGTTCGTAAAGCGCTTTTAACGCCTCCAGGTCGGGCTCGCCCACGGCAATGTCGCCCACACTGACATGCAGAGGCACATCCAGCTTAATGGTGGCCAACTCGTACGAGAGATAGGCCATATCTTTGTGCTCAAGGAGCTTTTCTGGCATTTTTTTCGCGCCGCGAAAATCCAACTCACGAATAGACTCTAAGTTGGCATAGAGCGTATCTAACCCACCCACACCCTGCAGTAACGCCTTGGCTGACTTTTCGCCCACCCCGGGCACGCCCGGAATGTTGTCGACCTTATCGCCCATCAGCGCCAAAAAGTCGATCATCAGTTCGGGCCCGAAGCCATATTTTTCCTTTACGGCGGCAACGTCCATCAGCGTGCTGGTCATGGTGTTCACCAGAGTGACCCGAGGGTTCACCAGTTGCGCCATATCCTTATCGCCGGTTGAAATCACCACCGGCCGGCCATTTTCCTCCGCCTGAGCAGCCAGGGTGCCAATCACATCGTCGGCCTCAACTCCCTCTTCCACCAGTAGCGGCAAACCCATAGCGCGCACAATCTCAAAAATGGGCTCCACTTGGGGGCGTAAGTCATCGGGCATGGGTGGGCGCTGCGCTTTGTACTCGGTGTACAAATCATCGCGGAAAGTTTTGCCCTTGGCATCAAAGACAACGGCAATGGGGCTTTGTGGGTAATCTTTTATCAAACGCCGAATCATATTGATAACACCTTTAACCGCGCCGGTAGGCTCGCCCTGCGAATTCACTAACGGGGGCAGCGCATGATAAGCGCGGTAAAGGTAGGAAGAACCATCCACAAGAACGACGGGTGCCTGCTCAGACATAACGAAAAGGGCCTGTTGAGAGTCAAAGAAATGCGAAGGATACACCAATACCCCCCGCCTTGGCCCAACGGTGACACCCGAGAAAAAGTGTTACCGCCGTCACAAGAATCCACATTAAGGCTGCTTTTACGCTAAAAGCGACTAGATAACAGCTAGTTAGATCAAACTCTTATTAAAATACATTGACATTTAGGCCTTTATCACTGGACTTCTCGTCACTTTTTGTTACTATAGGTAACGAAGGGTAACAAACGCCACAAGCGCTTGATAACACCCCATACACTCAGGTGACACACCAGCACCCGAGTATCACCAACCAACGGAGGGCATCTTATGAAGACCTATGGTGTATTACTGGCAGGATTGCTATTAGCAAACGGCGCAATAGCCAATGAAGCCGAAGAAGATATGAGCGAACGCCTAAATCTGGCCGCCGCCAAAACCACCCAAGCCATCAACTTCAAAACTGAAGAAGCACTTAACACTGCCGAAGAGTTAAAAGTAGTCGACTTGGAAGTAACTCAAACCTCAGACGATTTGGCCGATAAAATCAGCGCCAAGCTCGATCAGAAGTTTGAACAGGATATGAAGCGTCGCCTAGGGTTATAAAAACCTTAGACCGATTGTGAGCAAATCCAACACTGCTTGTAATTAAAGCTTTTAAGAAACCGTCAGCAATAAAACTTTTGGGGATTCATGCGTCAGCATATAACCAAAAGATCTGCTGCGGCTTAAATATCTAAGCAAAAGAGTTCACAGTTTTTTAAATGCTACCCGCATATCGAAACACATTGCCTACACTCTATTGATTACAAACAATATGACTTTGCACTGGCCCATGGTCAGAAGGGAATCACACAATGAGCAGCAAAATCATTTTTACACAAGCAGCGATTTATCGACTCCAGCAACTGGCGAGCTTGGTTTACCGCCATACCGGTAACCGCTTCCGGCTCTCCAGTTTCGAAGGCCAAATTCAGCTACTGCGCGCGGCAGCCGTCACGATCCACCCCGATGTTCAAACATGTTGTGAGCATTTAGCCGGTGAACTATACCCTCAGCAACTCAGCCTACTCAATCGCAGCGGCATCAATCTTATGCCAATGTCAGAGCTGACCAAGCAGGCAGGCTGAAAAGCGATTGGCCAAATGGCGCAGTAGTAATTCGTAACTATTGAGATCGGCGGCACTCGCGAGCGGGTCAAGCTCTGCGACGCTCAAGCCTAAATTTTGCGCCATGCGTTTCGCCCCACTGACATCACTATAGGGTTCAACAAACAAACAGCTCGCCTCTTGGCGCAGGTGTTTTTGCAGTTGTGCCAAATGTTTTGCGCCCGGCGCCTGGTCGGGGGTAACCGTCACATAGTCCACCTGATTAAGGCCGTAGCGCGCAACCCAGTGCCCATAACCGTCGTGATAAACGGCGAAACCACGCGCACTTATCGCACGCATTTGCACTTCTAACTCAGCATCCAAAGCACGTAATCGACCTTTAAATTCATCAGCTCTCTCGGCATAGGCTGCCGCCCCGGCCGGATTCAATATGGCTAAACGCTGCGCCAAGGCATCCACCACCCGCAGCGTATTTTGCGGGTTGAGCCATAAATGTAAATCGTGTTCATGTGCGTGGTCGTGATGATCATCGTGATGCTGCGCTTCAGCGGCGCTCTCTTCCGGCCAGTGCAAACCGGTCAGGTCGGCCAAGGTCAATACGTGCCCGGCCGAGCGCGCACGCACGGGTTTTTGCAAAAATGATTCTAGTTCGGGACCAACCCAAAGAATTAAATCGGCACTGTGCAGGCGACGCATTTGCGAGACACTCAATGCATAGGCGTGGGGCGACACCCCTGCGGGCAACATGTAATCAACCCGGTCGGACTCCAGCGCCAACTCATTGGCAATCAACGCTAAAGGCTTAATACTGGCCAGCAATTCAACCGCTTTAACCGGGGAGGCAAAAAACCACATTGAAAATGCCACACCGATCCACCAACCGCAACGGCCCTTAAACTTTACAAGCATGCAATGATCCGCGAAAAAGTAATATTAGTTATACTATAACATATCGGTTACAATCGACGTATGAGTAAAGCTCCTCTTGCGTTCAGTCGCCACAACCACCAACACTGCGTCAGCGGTGCCCTGCAAGCCGCGATCACCTTGTGCCAAGAGCGCGGGGTACGCCTGACCCCGTTGCGAAAACAAGTGCTTGAACTTATTTGGCAAAGCCACAAACCGTTGGGCGCTTACGCCCTGTTAGACTTGTTATCCGCCGAAGCCCCCAAGCCAGTAGCGCCGCCCACAGTTTATCGAGCACTGGACTTTCTGCTGGAGCAAAAACTGATTCACCGTATTGGCGCTTTGAATGCATTTATCGGCTGCCCACACCCCGATCACCAACACGCCTCGCATTTTTTATTGTGTGACGACTGCGGCCGGGCCGAGGAAATACAATCGCCCGAGGTCAGCGACAGCATTAATCAAGCCGCCCAAGGCGCTGGCTTTAATGTGCACTCTCAGTCGCTAGAGGTTTTCGGACTGTGTCCCGACTGTCGAGCGCAGAGTGATAGCAATGGCTGAAGCGGTTAACACCCTGGTTAAAACAGACCAACTAAGCGTTGTGCGCGGCGGCAAGACTCTGATTGACAATGCCTCTGTTGTCGTAGAGGCCGGTAAAATTGTGACCTTAATTGGCCCCAACGGCGCAGGCAAAACCACACTAGTGCGCGCCCTACTTGGTCTTACCCAGCCCACTAGCGGAGAGCTTTATCGCCGACCCAAACTGCGCATCGGCTATATGCCGCAGAAGCTGCACCTAGACCCCAGCCTACCCATGACGGTGCAACGGTTCTTAACCCTCACCGGCCGCAAGGCCACTGAAGTTAGGCATTCGCTCGAACGTACCGGCGCCCCCCACTTATTGGGCCAGCCCATGCAGGCACTATCTGGTGGGGAGACTCAGCGGGTATTACTGGCGCGCGCCCTACTGCAAAAACCCGAACTGCTGGTTTTAGACGAGCCGGTTCAAGGTGTGGATGTCGCCGGCCAAGCCGCACTTTACGCCCTGATTAATGATATTCGCACCGAGCTTAACTGCGGCGTCTTGCTAATTTCCCACGATTTGCATTTAGTAATGGCTACCACCGATACGGTTGTCTGCTTAAATGGCCACGTGTGCTGTCACGGCCATCCCGAGCAAGTCACCAGCCACCCGGCGTATTTGGAATTGTTTGGTCATAAAGCCGAGGCCCAAGTGGCCCTGTATACCCATCATCACGACCACGCTCACGATGACTGCGCCGAGCTCGATCAGGACCACTCACACCATGCCTGAGTTTTTAATACTGGCACTGGCTGCAGGCCTTGGCGTGGCGCTGGCCACCGGACCTTTGGGATGCTTTGCGGTATGGCGGCGCATGGCCTACTTTGGCGATACCATGGCTCACTCGGCGCTGCTCGGTGTCACCCTTGGCTTATTGTTGGATATCAATCTCAATATTGCTGTGGCCTTTGGCTGTTTAGCAATAGCGTTAATTTTGGTGGGTCTGCAACGCAGCCGCCAATTGGCCAGTGATACCTTGCTGGGCATTTTGTCACACTCCACCTTAGCATTGGGGTTGGTGACCATCAGCGTTATCGGCCCTGCTCGCCTCAATTTAACGGGTTACCTGTTTGGCGACATACTCGCCACCTCCCCCACCGATTTAGTGGCAATTTGGATTGTCAGCACCCTTGTGATTGCCTTGTTAATCTGGCTGTGGCGACCACTGCTGGCCATTACCGTGCATGAAGATCTGGCCCACGTTGAAGGGGTAAACGTCACACTCGTGCGCACCACACTGATGCTGTTAATGGCGCTAGTGATCGCCATTGCGATGAAAGTTGTGGGCGTCCTCTTAATTACCGCCCTATTGATTATTCCCGCCGCCGCCGCTCGCCGATTAACCCATACTCCCGAGCAAATGGCGTTAACCGCAACAGGAATCGGGGCATTGGCCGTTGTGGCCGGCCTAAGTGCTTCATACTTGTGGGACTGGCCCGCCGGGCCCGCCATCGTCCTCGGCACTACCTCTATTTTTATTCTGTCTTTGCTTAAACCCAATAAACTTTAAAGTAACAGCTGCGTTCTGCGTTCTGCGTTCTGCGTTCTGCGTTCTGCGTTCTGCGTTCTGCGTTCTGCGTTCATTATGTAACCAAACCTTCACCAATTTGTTGCCTGACTGTCATGCGAAAACACCAGACTTTGCTCATCAAAACACTGAGGCCGTGACGATGACAACTATGACTGCCAGTGAAAAGTCTACCCAACAACCAATCTCCACTAGCAACAATAGCCCCTCCCCTACATCATTAATAAAAGGGCGAACCATTTGGATTTCTGATCTGCACTTGGGGTATCGCGATTGCAAAGCCAGCTACTTATTAGAGTTTCTCGACAATATTAGCTGCGACACTTTGTATTTAGTGGGTGACATTATCGACATGTGGGCCATGAAACGAAAATTTCGCTGGCCGCAACAGCATTACCAAGTCATGCTCAAGCTGTACGAATTAGCCAACAGTGGTACCCGCGTAATTTATGTACCAGGCAATCACGACGAACCCATGCGTCGTTTTTGCGGCAATTTTTTCGGGCCCATCGAAATTATTGAAGAGCACGTTTATACCTGTGCTAACGGCAAACGTTACTTAATCATGCACGGCGACGCCATGGATGCTTATATTAATCTATCGCTTATTACTCGCTTTTTTGGTGATATTGGTTACAACTTATTATTGTTTATCAATCGCTGGGCCAACCGCTGGCGCAAATGGATGCGCCAGCCGTACTTCTCCCTCGCTCGCTTAATTAAAGAAAATATTAAAGGCGCCAAGGATGCAATAGAAACCTATCAAAACGAAGCGATGGACGAAGCGCGCCGCCGCGGTTTCGACGGTGTAATTTGCGGGCATATTCACTACCCAGCCATGCTGGAAAAAGACGGGATTCGCTACTGTAATACCGGTGATTGGATCGAAAGCTGTACAGCTATTGTGGAAGATTTTTCCGGCGAGATGCGTCTACTGCATTACAGTGATCAAGTGCAGTGGCAACAAGACAAAAATAATAACGGCAAGGTCGAGCAAGCCGCTTAACATTGTAAACATCATTGCAACAGCGATGCCACTAAACCAGATTTTGTTTTAAACGGAGCAAATACTCGATAAAAGCCCCATGGATAGATTTGGCTAACTATCAAGTGTTGCACTTAAATCCCAGTAGTTGGCCGAACGGACATCTACTTCAGAGGGGGTAAGCGGGTAGGCAAGGTACATGCAACAAAACGACAAAGAGGGCAGTTCATGCGAGTATCGTCAAAGCATGAAGGCCCTGTCGGTGTGGCTCGCTAATAATAGCCACACGCTTACAACTTCCGCCCCACCCTTTGAAGATGGGTCAAATTAAAATAAGTAGTCTATACAGCTTATAGAGTTTTACAAAAGCTCTTTATTTCAACACCAATGCATCGCCATCAAACTGAACACCTTGCCAGCCATATTGAATAAAGTTTCGAATGTTGGCGTGATCATCCCCCTCTGGATTTTGCAACACATCTTCGCGATAAAAATGGCCAAAGCACGCTAGAGTTTGCGCCTCGGTTAGGCCATTCATCAAACCAAACGCCAATATTTTGCAAGAACCCTCGTTTGTGCCAGCAGCGTTTTGCGTATCGCCATTTTTAAAAGCGGTGGGCGTGTAATCGTAGCAAGCATCAATCACGGCCATCGTCTCTTTAAATTCAACATTAAGCGGTTCTGAGGTTAACTTGGTGAGAAAAATATCCAGAGTCATTCTATCGCCTTCATTAAATAGCCCTGATAGCTGCGCTTAGCTAGCCTCGGGGGGTTGATTTCTAACGATATTCTACACTGTCTGATCGCCCACAGGTGCTTTGTACTGGCGAGGGGCTTTAAATCAGCGTAAAATACGCCACAACAAATCGCAAGATTGAATCCTCGGGGGGGCCTTTGGCCTGAGACGCATATGCGGACCCGTTGAACCTGATCCGGTTAATGCCGGCGTAGGGATAGGATGAGCACCTCTTTTTATCTACGCTATCTTTGCATGCCGGGTCTCCTACGCCTATTTGGAGACTCTATGAGCCACGCTTATTCACCCCGTTTACCGCACAAGACTTTTGCCCTGTCTGCACTGTGCTTAGCCCTAACGACCAATGCACAAGCTGCCCCTCAAGCCATTGAAGAAATGGTGGTGACCGCCGATTTTCGAGCGACCGAATTGACTCAACTGGCGGCCAGTGCCACGGTCATTAACGCCGACGCCATTAACGAGCGCAGCGCCCAGCACTTAGCCGAGATTTTAAACACCGCCCCCAATGTAAACTTTTCCGCCGGCGCCTCGCGCGGCCGCTTTTTTCAAATTCGCGGTATCGGCGAGCGCAGCCAGTTCGTCGAACCCGTTAACCCCTCGGTAGGCTTGTTGGTCGATGGCATTGATTTAACCGGCCTGGGCGGCGCAGCCACTACGCTGGACATCAGCCAAATCGAAATTTTGCGCGGTCCTCAGGGCACGGTATACGGAGCCAACGCGCTGGCGGGTTTAATCAATATGGTATCCGCTGCGCCTTCCGACGAATTTAGTGGCGAAGCCACCGCAACCGTGGGCAATTACAACAGCTACAACACCGCCCTCACACTCAGCGGCCCCATGACCGACACCCTCGGCTGGCGTCTTGCGCTAGAGCAAAATACCTCAGACGGCTACCAGGAAAATGCCTACCTCAACACGGATGACAATGCCAACATAGACGAGCAAACCGCCCGCGGCAAACTGCGCTGGCAACCGGCGGATAAGATTACGCTGGATGTGACCGGCTTGTATGTCAATGTCGATAACGGTTACGACGGTTTCTCGCTGGACAACACCCGCAGCACGTTATCCGACAATCCCGGCCACGACCGGATTGAAACCTTAACAGGCTCCGCCCGCTTACAATTGGAACTATCCGACAGCATTAATTTTGTTGGACTGGTTAGTCACGCTCAATCCGACACTGAATATGGTTACGATGAGGACTGGGCCTACCCCGATTTGTGCCAAGACTTTAACTGTGTAGTCGAAGGCGAACAGCAATACGGCTACAACTCCACCGACAATTATCTACGCGATATCGACAACACCACCGTTGACTTACGCTTAGTATCCAGCACCCAGGCCGGTGAGCTGGGCTGGGTAGCGGGTGTTTATTACCGCGATCAAAACGAAGCTTTAATCCGCGAACAAACCTATCTGGAAGGCACCTTTACCAGCCACTTCGACGCCGAGAGCAGTGCAGTTTACGGCCAGTTGGATATTCCGCTGGCCGATACATTAACCCTGGTAACCGGTCTGCGCTATGAAGAGCGCACCGCCAGCTATCACGATAGTGACAGCGCCAGCTTTGAGCCCAGCGACGATATGCTAGGTGGAAAAATTGCCCTTGAATATCAAGCGAGCGACAGCACTCTGCTTTACACTTTGGTCTCCCGTGGCTACAAAGCCGGTGGCTTTAATAGCAATAACTCTATCGCGGTGGAAAACCGTGAATACCAACCTGAGTTTCTCTGGAACTACGAAGCGGGTGCTAAATTTAACGCGCTGAACAACACTTTAAACACCAACTTGGCGCTGTTTTATCAAGACCGTGACGACGTCCAAACCAAACAATCTCTGGTCACCCCGCTCGCCGGTGATAGCTGCCCCTGTGACTTTCCCGATTACACAACCAACGCCACCGCAGGTAGCGCCTATGGCCTAGAGGCCGAAATCAACTGGCAAGCAAATGATTCACTGGTACTGTTTACCAGTCTCGGTTTATTGCGTTCGGAGTTTGACGAATTTGCCAGCTACGCGCACGCCAAAGCGGATGAAGACACAGGCACGCCTTACGACTTGTCCGGCCACGACCTGCCCCACGCACCACGCTATCAGTTCACCGTCGGTGGCGAGTATTTCTTTACCGAGCAACTCTTTGCGCGGGTAGAGGTTGAAGGCAAAGACAGCTTTTATTTCTCCAGTCGCCACGAGGCGCAATCTGACGCTTACGAGCTGGTAAATGCCCGCCTCGGCTACACCACCCGTCGCTGGGAAGTCGCCTTGTGGGGGCGCAATCTGACCGATGAAGACACGCTGGTGCGTGGCTTTGGCAGCTTTGGTAACGATCCGCGCAAAGCCTACGCCACCGAGCCCTACACTCAATACGGCGAGCCTCGTGTTTACGGTGTTAGCGCCAAGGTGCAGTTTTAAGCCACAATAACCTAAACGCCCACACCAAGCGCCGGCAGGGTAACCTGCCGGACACCTCTTAGGAGTTCGCCATGAAGTTATCGGTCGAAATCAGTATGTACCCGTTTAACGAAGACTATATTCCCCCGATTCAAGGGTTTATCGATTGGCTCAATCAACAAGAAGGCCTGCTGATCAGCACCAAACCCACCTGCACACTTATAACCGGCGATTACGAACGCGTTATGCAAGTGCTCACCGAAGGACTGCGCTACAGCGTCGAGACTTGGGGCAAAGCGGTATTTGTCACCAAATTTCTACCGGGCTTTGAAGCTCTCCCCGAGACCAATACATGAGCGACTTTAAACAGCAACTGTTAACAGCCATACAACAAATGTCGGCCTGGGAATTTATAGCCGTCGCCCTGGCGGTTGCCTATTTACTGTTAGCCGTAAAACAAAACAGTCTTTGCTGGTATTGCGCTTTTGCCAGTACTGCCATTTACACGGTCTTGTTTTGGGATGTTCAACTACTGATGGAATCCGGTCTTAATGTGTACTACATGGTCATGGCCGTATATGGCTGGTGGCAGTGGCGTCACGGAGGTAAAAATGACACATCCCTTCCCATTCGACGCTGGGGCTTAACGCAACACCTAAAGGCCGGTGCCGGCATCTTAACCATTACCCTAGTGTCTGGAGCCCTACTCATGCAGTATACTGAGGCTGCATGGCCCTACTTAGACTCCTTCACCACTTGGGCCAGCGTCATCACCACCTTTATGGTGGCTCGTAAAATACTGGAAAACTGGCTTTACTGGATGGTCATCAACAGCATATCGATATTTTTGTTTATCGACCGCGGCCTGTATTTAACAGCGCTGCTGCTGGTATCGTATTTGATTATTTCCATATTTGGCCTGATCAACTGGCGCAGGGACTATCGCCTACAAACCACTGGCGATGCCTGAACAAAACGTATTACAAGCCATACTGGCGGGTTGGCGCGACTGGCCACTACCCATTACCGAGCCGCCTAAAATTCTTGGCCCCATTCCCGGTGGGCGCACCAACCGCAACTTTAAAGTGAAAGCGCCGGGGGTAGAGCAAGCCCTTGTGCTGCGCATCAATAATCCGCGCGGTCGTCATCTGGGTATCAACCGCAGCGACGAAGCTCAAATTGCCCACACCGTTGCCAACGCGGGTATTGCTCCAGAGCCTATTCATCGCGATCCCAATCAGCGCTTTGCCCTACTGCCTTTTATTGAGGCCCGCACCTGGAACAGCAGCGATTTCACCAACCCTATCCAGCGCAAGCGTCTACTTAATCTGCTACAAACCGTGCAAGCGCTTAACCCCGCTACCAGCCGGCGCAGCTACCTTGCCTATCTAAATCATTACTGGAATTTTCTATCGCGGGCGCAAGCCATAACTACAGATCTAGCCCAGCAGTGGCAAACATTTTTGCCCGAGCTGGAAGCGTTCGATCAAGCTGACTGGCACCCCAAGCTCACCCACCACGATATGATTCCGGAAAATGTGCTGGATACCGGCGGACGCCTCTACCTTATCGACTGGGAATACGCCGCCATCGGCCACCCGGACATCGACCGCTGGAGTATCAGCCCAAGCCTTGTGCGCGAACCCTTTATTCACGACCTGGCCCGATGGACCAACGATCTTTGGGAGCGTGTGCAAGTGGTCATTAAACAACAGCGGATAAAAGTGTAATTCGTACCCATACAGGGTTCGCCGCTTAAAACAGCTACTCTTATCCGCTTTAAGCTATACCATGTCTGTTTTTAATATGTAACCACCCTCAAAACGTATAACTTACCATTGGTTACTGCGTTATCTGCACCACGGTTTTTCGGTTTTCGCGGTGGTGACACTGGCGGGAGTTTGAGTGAGCTCGAGCACTTGGTAATCGGAATGCAACCAATGGTGTCCAAGGTTTTTCCGGTTTGCATGACCTTTAGCACAAAACTGCCACGCCTTGCTTTATTTGTTACTAGATAAAATTACGTGGCTTTTTCGCAATGAAACTGCAGAGGCTACTTCTTTTTACGAACAATCATTTGCCGCTACAGAGCGAGCAATTTACAATGACTCGTAAGCTAAGCCTCTGCATCTAAACAATATGGGCATCCGCAACACAACTCGATAGATCGGGGACAACGAAATTAGCTCGCCCCAGACATTTTTAGAGCAGCAAGTATTAGCTCTCTTTTTTAGCCCCGACCATTATTACGTATCAATATGCTGCCTACGACGTTTTCTCAAATATTGATTCTTTTAGGGGCAACACCATGGCATGCTCGTACATTTTGCGTCTCACATTAAACACTAATGCCTTAAGCCGATACTGACCCGTGAACTCATAACACCCATGATATCTGTGCATAAACTTAAACGCATAGCGTTAGCAGGCTTTGGTATTGCGCGCGGAATGTTCGATTATCCTGCGGCTTGGTTTGGGTGGTTTCGTTCACAAGATGCGCTAGCCGCAGCCGTCGGCGAGATTTTGATGATTGGCTTTTATGGCGCAGATTCCAAATCCCCTTCGGCCCGGCTTCTGGCTCGACAAATGAGCCGCGGTCAGGTTGGGGGCGTCTTTTTTGTCAGTCAAAATATCGGCTCACTGAAAAAAGTTAAAGAACTTATCAAGTTGTTTTGCCGCAATGAATGCAGGCCACTGCTCGGCATCGACCATGAAGGTGGCATTGTGCAACGCTTAACCACAGCGCACGGTTTTACCTATTTGCCCGGAGCCCGCGAAATTGCCTCAACAATGTCTCTGCCCGAGGCTCGAGCGCTGTATGGCCAAGCTGGGTTCGAATTGCGCAATCTGGGCTTTAATGTAAACCTGGGGCCGGTGCTGGATATCGATGTGCCAAGCACACCCGGAATTGGACGTCACGGTCGCGCCTACCACATCTGCCCCAAAGTTATTGCGAGCTATGGGCAAGCCTTTGTAGAAGGGTTTACGAGCGCAGGCGTATTATGTGCCGCCAAACACTTTCCCGGCCATGGCAAAGCCGTAAACGATAGTCATGCCGCTATTGCCAACATCTCTACCACCTGGACCGAACAGGAACTGGAGCCATTTATTCGCTTGCTCGCCTCCCCCAACCCACCACAATTGATGATGACCGGGCATCTGCGGATTGATTCAATTGCCCCCGAAGGCCTACCAGTATCGACATCCACAACGCTTGTTACGGGCCTCTTACGTCAACGTTTGGGCTATAAAGGGGTCATCGTTACCGATGACCTTGATATGAAAGCGATGAGCCGAGTCATGAGCAGGCGCGAAGCATTGGTGAAGTCAATCGCCGCTGGCAACGATCTTATTATGATCAAGAATCTCTTTAACTATGACCCCTTGCTCCCTCAACGTGCAGTAAGTTGGGTTCGCACAGCTATCGCAGAGGGACAGCTTAGCGAAGCTCAAGTATTAGCCGCGGCCAACCGGGTACGCAAGCTTCGGCATCAGGAAAAGCAGGGCTCTGTTTTACAAAATTAACACCTTATCTCAGATATTTTTAAGATTGTATTTTTTGGCAATAATTTTTACCGTGAACGTTAAGTCTTTTTATTCAGTCACGCTAATGGGTCACCAGAAAAGTGGCGAGCCAACCGTGGCCCAAACTCAGAACAGAATTTTCTAATTTTAATAAATAGCTTTAATACCGCTAAAGAGTCTCTGACAGGTTCGCAGTTATGCACATGACGCGTGATTACCGAGGCCAGTGAGGCAATGTTTTGTGAGGCGAAGTATTGTCCATGCCGCCCCTTGATAATATCAACGCTGTACCCCAGTGGATAGGCTGCTTTAAAGACAGCATCTGGATTATCCATCAACATATAAGGATTGAGATAGCTACCATCACCAAACACTAAAGCGACCGGTCCAGGGTGAGCCGGAAAGCGGCCTTGCTCCATTAGAATAACCGCCCCTAATGTACGCCCACGGCGAAGAAGCTCCTTGGCGACATGTAGCATAATCATTCCGCCCTGACAGTTACCACCAAGGTGAATGAGACCGCGGGTGTGCAGCTGTTCGATCTCGTCGGCAATCGAGGCACTAATGGCCGCTAGGTTGGTATCGGTATATTTATATAGAAGGTGCCCCGAGCGGGTACCGATCACTTTTATTCCGGCCGGTGCAACGGCCTGCTCTAAGGCGGAAAACTCACTGCCAGCCTGAAACATCCAGTAAAGCACTGTAGCGCATGTGTTTTTACGGTTTTGCCGTAAAAGCCCCTGCGCGGTGGCGGCTTGCCCGGGCCAGCTTGCTAAATGCGGCAGTACAATGTTGGTCAGTTTCGACTGCATTGCCTTTTCACTTGATGCAACCACAGTCGCTGCCAAATTTGCCTCAACCGATAGCGATAAAAACTCAATAGTTTCACTGCCCGCAGAGAAAGCTATGTCTAGCGAAATGCCGTAAGCTTTCTCAATGGCCACAAGCAGTGCGGCTAAGTCAATGGAGTCCATGCCGGCATCGCTAAGGTTGTCGCGAATGCCATCGATTTGTACCGTGGGGGCGACCTCGGCCAGCAACTCCAACAGACGTTTCTCAATGGCGGTGGCCGGTGCCTTGGTGGCTTTGGGCACAAGCGCCGAAGGTGGTACGATCAAAGCGGCCCGATCGCGCTTGCCATTAGGGGTGAGCGGAATATGCGCAACAGGCTGCAAAATTGAGGGTTGCATATAGGACGGCAGCGATTGCGCTAAAGCGGCGCGCACCGTCTTTATATCGAGAGATAACACCCTGGGGGCTAATACAACGTGAGCAACTAAGCGCGCATGTTCGTCTTTACCCTGCACCACGGTTACCGCACTATCGTGTATATCGGGCAGAGCACAAAGGGCTGTTTCTATCTCAGTGAGACAAACTCGGTGCCCGAGAATCTTAAGTTGATCATCCGTACGCCCACAAAAAATAACATCGCCATCGACATTAATTTTGGCGCGGTCACCTGTGCGGTAGATTCGCAACTCCGTTTGGTCTTGGATCCATGATGAGCAGGGCAATGTTGGAAACTGCGCCGCCGTCAGCTCCGGCTGATTGTGATAGCCCGCGGCCAGACCGGCACCAAATAAGCAAAGCTCTCCTTCGCAGCCTACCTCAACGACCTCTAGCGCTGCATTAAGAATACACACGCCTATATTGTCAAAAGGCCGACCAATGGTAATTGGATCGGTTCCATCACAATACGCAAAGGTCGCCTCGACCGTGGCCTCGGTGGGCCCATAAGCGTTAATAAAAGTGCGGCCTTTGTGCTTCCAGGCCCGGACGAGGGCCGATGGAAAAGACTCGCCGGCTAGGATGATGACTTTAAGATCTGGATAGTTACCGATCGGAATCGAATTAAGAGCCGAGGGAGTTAACGATAGGTGGCTAATACGTTTTTGGGCAGTAAAATATCCAATTGGTGCACCGGCACGACTTTCGATCTCGGTTGGCATAACGAGGCAAGCCCCAGCCGCCCAAGTAAATACTATATCTCCGATATTGACGTCAAAACCAAACGCACTAACCCATGACACGCGGCTCTGGTTCGTTAGTTTAAACGGCGCACAAACCGCGACGGCGTAATTGGCAATTGCACCACGAGCAATATTAACCCCTTTCGGTTTGCCCGTCGTGCCCGAGGTATAAATCAAATACGCTAAGTCATTCGGCTTGTGACAGTTAGTGGCACCGACCGAACCTAATGGTTCAACATCGAGAAGGTCACTTGAAACAAAAGCGGGGGCATCAGGAGGAAGTGAAGGACTAGCGGCATTCACAATAACGGCACTTGCAGAAGCATCATCAAGCATATAAGCGATGCGTTGCTCAGGCAAAGACGGGTCAAGCGGTAAGTATATGGCGCCGATGCGCAAGGTCGCTAAAAAAGATACAGCTCGATCAATATTCGGCTTGAGATAAATACCGACCACATCGTCCTTCTCTACTCCGGCCAACCGCAGGCGCGCGACTAACGCTGCAGAGCGCTGCCAAAGCTGAGCGTAACTTAGAACGCGATGGCCCATCTCGATGGCTGGCGCTGCGGGGGTATTGCGTACATGATCGACCACAAGCGCAAGCAAATCGGGCGGTGGTGGTGTTTGAGCCCCGACAAGCACCGAGAGGTTAGCAACGTGCGCAGACTTAGGTGTGGCGAGACGGGCAGTAAGCTGTTGAGCAAAACCCGAAATTGTGTGCCCACCCATAACAATGACAGTATCGTCTGGGGCCACAAAATCCGACAGTCGCTGCAACAACTCAGCCCGATCAGTAACGGCTTCATAATTCCGCTTAGCATGACTAAAGGCTTGCGCTAACGCTTGATCACCACAACCTTTTCTTGTGGACTCTCCTAAGGCGGCCACAGGCAAAATAAAACACTTATCGGCCAGGCTCAGCGCCGCGACGAATTCATCGGCCATACGAGAGATACGGCTATGTAGCTGAGGCTCCACCACAGCAATAAGACGCCCGGATGTATCTTTACGCAAAGCGTGTAACCCCACTGAAATCTCGGCGGGATGATGGGCAAAGTCATCAATTACTCGCGGTTGGTGAATGTCACTCACCACCTGTAAACGACGCTTCACACCTTGGAAGCTGGCCAGCGCTAACAAAATTTGGCTAGCTTCAAGGCCTAGCTCCAGTGCCATACCGAAAGCGAGCACTGCATTTTGTATATTATGATGCCCGGCAACACCCAGGTTTAAAATACCGAGAGAATTGCCGTCGCGCTCAATATGTAGTGCACCGTCGCGCTCGACAACCCGTATATCATTGCCCGCGCTGAAGCCACAACTAATGATATTACGCCCCACTTGTTGAGCAAGATTTAAAGCCTTTTGGTCATCACCATTGACGACGAGCACCCCCGTTTTCGGCACTCGTGATAAAAACCCAACAAAAGCTTCAGCGAGGCCATTATCACCCCCATACTGCTCAACATGTTCGTCATCAACATTGGTTAAGATCGCATGGCTGGCTGCCCAGCTAGATAACGCTCGGTAAGCTTCGCAAGCTTCCATAAAAAAAGGGGCGCTGCTAGAGCCGGCTCGAGCGGGTAGAGTAGTGTCCAGTTCGGCCCCAACCATGTAACCGATATCGATTTGAGACGCCATGGTAAACACCCAGCTAAGCATAGCGGTTGTTGTCGATTTACCATGACTGCCGGCAATGCAGACTGTCTCGCGCTCAGCCACTACCAAGGCGAGCGCCTCGGCACGACTCAATACTCTTACGCCAAGACGTCGCGCAGCGCGCAAGTCTGGGTGATGGGCAGCAATTGCAGGGCTAACAATACACAGCCAGCTCTTAGGTGATGAGAAATCGTGAGCTAAGCCATTTTCTTTATCCAACAGAATGCGGGCACCTGCCTCGGTAAGTGCATGGCGCTTTTTATCCGAAATAGCGTGATCAATCCCCCTGACTTGAGCGCCAGCCGCACATAAAAGGAGCGCAAGTGGAAACATACCACTACCACCAACACCGATCACATGGATGTTCTTGCCCTTAAAATCCACCGAGATCGCCTTTCATTGCATAAGTGCTGATGCGCCCCAACTCTTCGAGCACACGCTTTCTACCGTACTCGGATTGCCACCATGTATCGCGGGCAATATCACCAGGGTCGTTGGGCGGGATGGATACAAACCGAAGATGTGACGGCAAGTGCTGGCAAGCTGTCATTAATACACGCCGCATATGAAAAGGTTTTGCGCAAAGAGCCACCTTGTGGATGTCATCCCACCCCCCGGTGCTTGAGGCGACAAGTGCGGAGGTAAATATCATGTTTTCCTTGGTGTTTGTTGCGTGCTTTTCAAGCAACAAGTCTGCCTCAGCCACACCGTGTGCTAGCGCGTGGTCACGATAGCCCTGCCATTCAAGTACGCCACTTGTCATGATTCCCGCACCTGAAATCACAATCCGAGGCGTCAAACCCTCTTTATACATTTCAATAGCAGGCTGGATACTCGATATACTGGGGCTCGCCGCCACTATTACCAAATCTACAAGCTGCTTCGTATCGGCTACAAACAAAAATTTCCCAATAGCATCTCGTGTCTCACTCATAAACTCCTACCATCAATATTAAACGCTTTGTTAGCGGGCTACTGCATTACTTCGCTATGCTCGACCCCAAAAAATTAAGAGCTTTTCATCAATAAACACTGAACCAATTCACGGTAGCGGCCCATACAACCAGTGCGCCACATCCACCGCCTTCTCACTTATTCTGAACAGCACGTCCAAACCTTTTCGCATCAATTTACAAACTTTACCCACATAAACGTGTAAATTTTCCGCTCGCGTCAAAGCCAAATCGGGTACATCACTGCTCGCATAGCTAGGTTAGATGATGTTCTTTATAGTAATTAATCATAACAAGATGTGATTTTAAGCGCTACGTGAACGCGAGACTGGATACCAAATCAGCCGCGATAAAGAGATATTCAAATGCGTGTACTGAGATTGAGCCCAGGACTTGACGAGAAAATAAATGCCAAGGGCAGCTTTAGCAGGCAACTACTGCAAGAGGTTCATCCTAAAGTGGTCGAGTTAGAACTGGGAAACAGCATTAATAGCAGGTGCTTTTAAACGCATTGATCGATCTGGCAATTTTGTTTTATCGGTTATTTCCATGCTGTTTGCAATATACCAGTGGTGAATATTTACAATATCAGCCAGAGCCTACAGCGTGAACATACTGGGCCATGGCTACTGTCCGGCGCAATACACTTACCGTCGCTTTGTCTATTACATTTATTATTGATTTTTAAACCGAGATTCGGCTTGAATCGTTATTGTTGTTGTTTAAATATGGGCATATTTTTACTGAGCAAAAAATTACCGAAGGAAGAACCCGGGCATAAGAGCTATTTACGCCGCGAAAAGCACTGACTGACAAGCCTGAAACAGCAGTGCTTTGATAATAATAATGGTCATGCCATCGCAATGGCATAACCGAATAAGATTGTAATACTCCAGTGCAATGCTTCGCGCGATTGATTTTCTACATAGACACCTCTGCTGTTAGTAAAAACTTAATCCGACTCGGCATAAAAACGAATTAAGCGACAGCCCTCTGACTCAAATACCTTCCAATTAATATTATTAACCAAAAATTTTCAGCTAGATACGCACTTCAATAGTAATTTATCCTCATTCTATATCACCCACTTTGGCTATTTACCTGGCCTCTATTTTGGTTCTTTTCTTTTAGGTTATTTCGGTCTTGTCTATAATTGCTTCAAATACTTAACGGAGATTTCCCTATGCAGAGGAATGCACGCCTTTTCCCTTTAATCTGTTCAACTGTTTTTTTCCCTTTTTGCAGCACCAGCGCTTTGGCGCAGTCGGTAGCGGATGAACCTCGCATTGAAGAGGTCTTAATTCTAGGCTCGCGCACTGTGGGGCGTACCTTGGACGACATGCCTGTACCGGTGGACGTGTTTACCCCCGAGACGCTGGCGCGCACCGGGCAAAGCGAACTTGGGCGTATGCTGCAAGCGGTAGCACCCTCATTTAACTTTTCCAGCTCATCGGTGAGCGATGGCACCGATGCCTTACGCCCCGCCACCTTGCGCGGGCTGGGGCCAGACCAAACATTGGTATTGATCAACGGCAAGCGCCGCCACCAAGCCTCGCTGGTGCACATTAATACCTCGGTGGGGCGCGGTACCGCAGGAACGGATATAAACGCGATTCCCCCCGCCGCCATTGGCCGCATAGAGGTTTTGCGCGATGGTGCCGCGGCGCAGTACGGCTCGGATGCTATTGCCGGCATTATTAATATTGTACTTAAAGATGCCAGCGAGGGCGGATCAGTATCGGGCTCTGTGGGCCAAACCGCCGAGGGCGACGGCGAAACCGTCAACTTAGATGTGAACAAAGGCTTGGCGCTGGGCAGCGACGGTTTTGTTAATTTTACCGCCAACTTTCGCGACCGCGCCTACACCAATCGGGCCGACCCGCAAGGTGGCTGCCTCTACGGTGGCTGCGTTGATACCGACGGCAATGGCTACCTAGAGCCGGCCGATGAATTTAGCCAACAAGAAGTCAACGGCCCCGCGCGGGATGGCTTTCGCATTGGCGATGCCGATTCTACCCAGTACACCATTGCGGTCAATGCCGGTTTAGACTTGGGCCCCGGCGAACTGTATGGTTTTGTCACCTATTCGGGCCGCGACAATCAGTCCGGCGCGTTTTACCGTAACCCCACCGGCACTAATGACGTCGACAATGCGCTGCTGAGTGATGGCTTAAACCCCGTCGACCCCGACGGCTTTTTACCCATTATTGGATCGGTCATTAACGATGTTTCGGCCAGTATGGGTTACGCGCTGGATTTAACCGCACACACGCATTTGGATGTTGCCTATACCTACGGCGAAAACACCATTGATTACACCACCGAAAACAGCGGTAACTACTCTTACGCCAATTACCTGCGTTACGGACAAGGCCTAAGCGATGCCGAGGTACGCGCTCAAATGCCCCGTCAGGCAGACGCCTATGGCTTAGCGCTGGACTTGCAAACTCTAAACATTAACCTAACTCAGAGCTTGGGCGATATTAACCTCGCCTATGGCGCTGAGTGGCGCCGCGACGGTTACGCCATTACCGCCGGAGAGCGCTACGCGTGGGACGATTATGACACCGACCCCAACACCGGCGCGGCCCTGTACGCGCAAGATGCCGGCGGCGCCATTCAGGGCTTTAATGGTATTGCCCCGGCCTCGGCAGTGAACGAAAGCCGGCAAGTGGTCTCGCTGTTTGTCGATGGCGAATATCAGGTTACGGACAACTGGCTGGTAAGCGCCGCTGTGCGCTGGGATGACTACGACGGCTTTGGCGATACTTTTAACTACAAATTGGCGAGCAATTTTCATATAACCGAACAACTAACTGTGCGCGGCGCCTACAGTACGGGGTTTCGGGCGCCTTCCATGCAACAATTGTATTTTAATAATATCAGCACACAAATTCGCGACGACGGCGCGGTTACCGTGGGCACCTTTCGCAACGACAGTGATGTGGTGCGCGCGCTGGGTGTGCCCGAGCTTGTCGAGGAACAATCGGAGAATATCAGCCTGGGGCTGGTGGCCCAATTTAACGATCAATTCAGTGTCACTGTGGATGTTTACTCAATTGATATTGCAGATCGCATCGGCATCAGCAACCAGCTAACCGCTGATAACGATCCGGGCGACGGCCTTTTACAAACGGCGTTAACCGAGGCCAATGTGGCCGCCGCGCAATTCTTTTTAAATGGAGCCGATACCGAAACCCGTGGGGTGGATGTTGTGGCCACCTACACTGACGTGGAACTTCTGGATGGCAACCTAGACATTACCTTTGCCGCCAACTACACGGACACCGAAGTTACTAGCACCTATGTACCACAAAGCGGCGCCATTGCCTCGCTAGACCCCAGCGTGGTCTTTAGCTCACAGGATATTTCAATCGTCGAATCCTGGCAGCCAGAAGATCGACTGGCATTAACCGGCGACTATCACCGCGGCGACTTTTCGGCCACGCTGAGTTTTAACCGCTACGGCGAATACACAGTAGTAGACAGCAGCCCACAAACCTACAGTGCCGAAACCCTAACCGACCTACGCCTGGGCTATGACTTAACCGACCAACTGGAACTGTATTTTTCCGGCAATAATATTTTTGATGTCACGCCAGACGAGGTCACCAACACCAACTCGCGCGGCGGGTTGTTTGAATCCACCGCCGGTGCCGAAGACATGGCCAGTGACACCGTGTTTCGCTACTCGCGCCGCAGCGCGCCTTTTGGTTTTAACGGCGCGTTTTATTCGCTGGGGGTTAACTACCGTTTTTAACGCCGAGAGAACAGCTAAGTTCCAAGCTTAGTCGACATCAACCGTGGGGCGGGCGCTTTCATTAGATTTTTTTAGCGGTGTCCAGGCTGAGGGTTATTCAATGCTTCACTTTAACAAGCCCCTGTTTAGCTAGGGGACCATTAACACGATAAAGGCTTAGCCCGGTTTCCCGAGCTAAGCCTTTTTTATGCCATAGGCAACATTAACCGGTCCTATATCGCAACGATATAATGCCGGTAAATATTAACGCCATGCACATCAGTAACAAAGACTGCCATCCCATTACCGGTAAGTGGGCAGGGCCCAGCGCACTACTTGCCAGTACCCGTGATGCCGTGGCAGCAGCGCCAAGGTTACCAGCGGCATCTTCCAGTGTAACCGACAACGTAATAGTGCCGGGAGCCATGGTACTTAGATTAATACCTGTGATTTGATCAGTGGCTGTGGCAACTACACCACTGCCAGTCACATTGGCACCACCACCGGTACTGCTGAATGTATATTGATAAGTAGCCCCAACCTCGGCACCGGCAAAGGTAAAGCTCACGGCATAAATATTAATCGCCTCAAGCACTGCCTGATCAATTGTTACCGAGTAACCAGAAGGCACAGTGGTCTCTAAACTGGCCGAGTTGTCGGATACCGGCGCGCCCGAGTTGCTGCTTGCATCTGTCAGTGTTACTTCAACGGTCAGTACGCCATCAGTCAGCGAGCTGATATCCGCGCTCAATGCTTGTGTTGCATTGGTCGCGACGAGGCTACCGGTTACGGTGGCGGTATTGCCGTCGCCCGAACTACTAATGCTGTAGTCAATGGTCGCACTAATTTCTGCGTTGCTAACGGTAAAGGGGGCTGCAGTTGCCTCTGTCGCGCTGATTAACGCCTCATCCCAGCTAACAGTGTAACCCGTCGGGGGGCCTGCATCTTTGGTTTGCGTATCGGTCGCATCTGTACCAACATTCCCCGCCGCATCTTCCAGAGTGACGGTTAAGGTGATGGTACCGTCGGTTAGCCCACTGAGATCAAAACCTGCTCCCGCATTATCAAATTGCTCTGAGGCGGCGCTTACCGTTTCGGTTCCTGTCACCGGCACCCCTCCGCCATCACTGGTAAACGCATAGTTGAGCGTGGTGCCCACGTCTAAACCTGTGCCCATAAACTCAATCACGGATTCATTGGTGACATTAATTTGTGCCTCGCCCAACAAATCAATACTCACGCTGTAACCCGATGGCGCTATCACATCTTTAGTTACGGTATCGGTTGTAGCGACACCGGTATTGCTGTTGGAATCAGTCAAGGTAACGGACAAGGTTAAGGTGCCGTCATTCAGGCCGCTTAGATCCAACCCGGTATGTTGATCGGTAGCGGTTGCAATCGTGCCGCTGCCAGTGGCGTTAGCGCCCCCCCCATCGCTGCTAATGGTGAATTGGTAAGTGGTACCGACTTCGGCCCCCGCAAAAGTAAAACTGGCAGCGGCTTCGTTGGTGGCGTTAATGTACGCCTGGTCAAAACTCACGCTATAGCCGGTTGGTACTTGCACATCCTTCGCTAGCGTATCGGTTACCGCCGCAGCGGCATTGCCCGCCGTATCAGTCAATACGACTGACAGCGTCAGCGTGCCATCAGCTAAACCGCTAACATCCAGCGAGCTTACTTGCGCGGCCGCACTCGCCAAGGTGCCAGAGCCGGTCACATTGGCACCGCCGCCATCACTGCTAATGGTGTAGCTATAATCCGCACCCACCTCGGCACCGGAAAAGGTAAAGCTAATGCTCGTTTCGTTGGCTGGCGTCACCGAAGCTTGATCAAAAGTCACTGAGTGCCCACTGGGTGATGTGGCATCCTTGCTCACGGTATCGGTGGCGGCCACACCTGTTCCCACAGTATTGGTGAGCGTAGCGGATAAAGTTAAGGTGCCGTCACCCAGCCCACTCACATCGATACCTGTAATTTGATCGGTGGCGGTTGTAATGGTCCCTGAGCCTGTCACGTTCGAGCCGCCACCGTCGCTGCTGAGGGTATAGTTATAAGTCGCTCCTACCTGTGCGGCGGCAAACGTAAAGCTAACAGCGGTTTCATTGGCACTACTAATACTGGCCTGATCCATGGCCACGGAATAACCACTGGGTGGTGTAGTCGCCTTACTCACGGTATCGGTGATTGCCGTGGCAGCATTGCCTGCCGTATCGGTCAATACGACTGACAGTGTCAGCGTGCCGTCACCTAAACCGCTAACATCCAGCGAGCTTACTTGCGCGGTCGCACTCGCCAAGGTGCCAGAGCCGGTCACATTGGCACCGCCGCCATCACTGCTAATGGTGTAGCTATAATTCGCACCCACCTCAGCTCCGGCAAAGGTAAAGCTAATACCTGTTTCGTTGGCCTGCGTCACAGAGGCTTGATCAAAAGTCACTGAGTGCCCGCTGGGCGATGTGGCATCTTTGCTCACGGTATCGGTGGCGGCTGCACCTGCACCCGCACCATTGGTGAGCGTAGCGGATAAAGTTAAAGTGCCATCACCCAGCCCGCTCACATCGACACCAGTGATTTGGTCGGTGGCGGTGGTAATGGTCCCCGAGCCCGTCACGTTAGAGCCGCCACCGTCGCTGCTGAGGGTATAGTTATAAGTCGCGCCTATCTCTGCGCCGGCAAACGTAAAACTGACAGCGGTTTCATTAATACTATTAATACTGGCCTGATCCAAGGCCACGGCATAACCAGAAGGGGGGAAGTCATCATCAACAATCGTATAAGTTATTTGCTGAATACCATTTTCTACGCCGTTGGTGACACTTGTAATATCAACCACCACCGTTTCATTACCTTCTTGGGCACCATCATTAACATTAGTGATATTTGCGGTGCCGGTGGTTGAGCCTGCGGCTATGGTTATGGTGCCCGATGATACCGTGTAATCCGCACCGGTTGCAGTACCGGTAAAACCCAAATTTACTACCGTACTAGCCACATAGCTGCCGGATAAAGTCGCGGTAATAACATTGGCTGTGTTGTTGGATTCTGCCCGACTGGTTGGAGATACCGCTATGGAAACGGTCGGGACTGGGGTCATATTCAGCGTGGCTACATAGTTGCCCGTACTGGTATCGGTGCCATCGTTTACTTCAAACTGGAAGCTGGTATCGGTCGAGCCTGACTGAACGTACTGTAAATGACCGGCGTTTAGATTAGCCAAGCTGACCTGATCAGAAACAGAAAGCTCCTCGCCAGCGTTATAGGTGTCGCTCGAATTGGCATCAACATAAAGTGTGCCAGCAGCCGGTAGCGCCTCAATAAGCAAGTGCGACAATGAGTCACCATCGCCGTCACTGTAACCAAAATTGGCCGTGGCAAAAGTGTAAGTGGCATCTTCATACGGGCCATTCGCCGCTGTAAATGAGCTTGCGGTGGGAGGGGTGTTAGCGGCAACTGTGGTGTTACCGCTGAATGAATCTAACACGACTTGATAAAATTCTGCTGACGTGATTCTTACCTCATCAACCGTAATATTTCCAAACATCAGTGTGTTGTTTGCGCCCGGGGCAATAGTTTGCGCTGCGCCCACCGCTGCACCGTCCTCATAGCCTTGCACAGTCAAAATCTGAGTGTTAATCCGAGCGTTAAGAAAAATACTGCTAAAAACAAAGTCATTGCCGTCTGTTCTAGTAATAATAACTCGTTCGGTATCTCCCCCTAATCCACCGTCTTCCATATTAATACCATTGCTTCCGCCATCCCCATCCCCTTGTGTATCGTGTATAAAATCACCGCCCTGTCCGTCAGCAGTAAAAGTATAAGTAAACGACACCCCCCCATTGGTCGTTGTAAAAGAGGCTGTCGGATTACCCCCTGTGGGATCTGCTGTGAAAGTCTCAGTAAAAGCTACCGCATGCGCATTCTGGCCTATCAGGCTAAATATTAAAGCCAAGCAAGCCAAACCTAGGCTGTGAACAAACCGTTTAGATAAACGGGTAGTGACTAATCGCAGATATAAAAATTGCCCTAGCATGCGGTTTCCTTATTCGCGCTTTGCGCCTTTTCTTCCATTTTAGGTATGTCGATACTGACCCGCCAGGAAGACCTAGCGAGCCGTGCACACAGAATATTGGTTAGTTACGAGAGGGGAAAATGCCTTGCATTGCTATTACATAATAAATACCCAAATAAGGGTCGCGGGTTTCAAGGGGGTACCCCCCCCCAATTGAGCTGGTGGATCCAGTCACGGGAAATGGAGCTAACGTGGTATCGACAGCCTCTTCAGAATACAGCTCGGCAGCCCGACCACCATCTTGTGCGGGGCCTAGGTGCTTAGTTTTATCAGGTTCGGAGGAAAGATTTTCGCTATTAGTGGTCGCCGGTATTGCAACCTCTAAGTTTACGGACGAAGAATGAGGGGGAAGATTTGCAACACTGATGTTTCTTTGCTCTGCTCCGCCTTTTTCGCCCCAACTCGTATTGCTTAGCCCGGGGCCGTGCCCAAAGCCAACAATGCTGCGACTACGCAAATCAGGCAAGGCAAAAGACGTGCGGCCATCTCCACCATAGGTGGTCCCAAGTAATGAGAATAATGCACTATTGTTCGATATAGGTATCAGTTGACCAGCACAAAGCTCCCAGCCACGGGGCGCGAAATTAAAGCCAACGGTACGGATCTCACCGAGAAATGGTTCCATGATTACTCTCCTAGTAGGTTTTTAGCATTTAGTTGTGACACTATCCATAATCCTTGTTCAAACAACTGAATTTTTTATCGGTTCACTATTCCAAAGTAACGACAGGTGTGTGCTCGTTTCTCCACACACGATAAACTCACCTTTTTTATACCAGCACAGTGCCGCAATATTATTTTTATCAACCGACAAACTAATCGCCAAGCCGCAGGTTTCAGCCTTCAACTTCAGCGCATTAATAATAGAGGTACCAACTCCTTGCCCTTGAAATTCAGGATCAATACAAACCTCTAAAATATGGAAAGACGTTTTATTTACATCGATTGAAATAACACCTATCGGTCGTGCATCGCTACAAATAACCCAAGAACTATAACTAGGCCACTGCTTAGCAAAGCTGGCCTCCTTCATTAACCATTGTTGTTTTATCAAAATAGCTTTTGAGATGCTAGGTAGTGGTAACGCCTGCAAATGAGGCCGAGCCGATAAAAATAATGTTTCTAAAAATTCACTATCGGCTTTTATAACTCGGCGTAGGGTTATGTATAGAGAAGTATGAAGTTCAAGATCTGAAAAGTCCTCCATAACCAAAAGATTCATTTGTGCTTAAGACCCATACATATAGCGGATATACATGCGAATGAGAACACACGAAAAGACCCTATTGCAATAATATAGCTATATCTAATTTGAATTATACTCAGATACAATTATTCAATATCCGAATGTTGAGGTTGGCGCCATATTGACAGGTCTATAGGCTCACCTCTAATGACTCTTTTAATTACTATCACAAAAATCAACGGTCTTATGGGGATATTCAATGTCGTTTTTTCTGTTTTTGTTTATTTAAATGCCACGCTAGATAATGTTAATAATCGAATTTTTATCATTGAAACTTTTCAATAACGCAAGCTATTCATGATGACTCTTTACATGCACCACTCGATGTCAATCACTATGATTGCCATTGCTTTACGGGGACTTGTGACAAAATTCTATGACGCCAAACCAAGATCCAACACCAACTTGGTCTGCGATTTGGTGAGCCCATGGACTAATTCGGTGAACGTTTTTCACTCACACTGCGCCGGCGCCCCAAAGGCCTGTAGCATAAAAATGTAGCCGGGGCATTGTGAATAAACGACCCAGTGTCTATTTGAGTGTGCAAATAGCAAAAGGTATAAAATGTGCTTAACACTAGAGGTGCGTTCGCGAGTCTTCGGCCCGCGAACGCAATATGGAGGATAGTTACATCATGGCGCCAAGGGGAATCAGCTGCTCGTTCACTTCAAGTGCGCCCTCTTGCAATTTAATATCAGCACTTATGGCTCCGGCCGATTCAACCAGCATGCCTTGCTCAATATACATATTTACCAGATCGGCGCCTGGGTTACCGCCATTATCGGCTGGAGCGCCTTGCGCCCCCGCCATTAACTGACCGAAATGATCGGCTAAGCTGCGGTCTAACTCCAGACTGGCGTCCATAACCAGTGCGTTCACTAACCACGGGGCGAGCATTTGTGGATCTGCCGGAGGTGCGTCGGCGCTGTCATTCACACTCAATGCTATATCTGCATTGGCCGACCCTTGGGAGATGGTGAACGCCAACTGATCGATATGCACCTCGGGGCCCCGCGCCAAAAATTCCTGCGTGATTTGTGGAGTAAATATTTGCGAGAGGTCTGGTGCCTCCGCATTGGGGGCATTCGCTGAGGCTGCGGCTGTTTGCATAAATTCACTGTAAGCATCCATGTAGGTTCGGTAGGCCTCGATGTCTATATTTAACATTGATATAGCCACAATCGCATCTGACACATTAATGGCTTCACTGGCAATGGCATCAAAGGTCATTTCAGAAGACATATCAAATGCGCTGCTATCTTCATTAAAAATCACACTTGTACTCATGCCGACCCCCGTGGCCAAGCCACCGGCGCCAAATGACGGCCGCACTTGAATTTGCCCTACGGTGAACCGCGCATCACTGGGATAGAGCATAATGTTCCAATTTATACGGGATAGATCCGCACTAACATGCGCTTCAAGATCCGCCAGGGAGGCACTGCTGGTGGCATCGGTAACAGAGGCTTCTTGTACAGCGCCGGTGTAGGTCAGCTGGCCGGTGCTGGAAATACTGCCCACGCCTTCGTAACCGGTAAAAGCCGCGCTGAGTTCACTGCTTTGCATTACAAAGGCGCGCAGCTTGTCTTTAAATTTAGTGTTAGCCAAAAGCGAGGTTTTACCCGATATCTGGTAAAACGGCTCACTGTCATCGAGACCCAGTGCTTGATTAATATTAGCTTGCGTCTTAGCGGCAGGTCCCGCACGCCACTGGTACAAACCCAATCCAAAGCCGTCATTGAGTAACAACGGGCCGTGATCGAGAGAGATCAGCAGGCTTATCGCCATAGGTAGCGCTTCGTCCTTGGGATCGGTGATAAATGGCCCCAGATCAATACCAACCTCAATTTCGGCGTTGGAGGTTAACCAGCTGCGCTGGTAGCGTGTAATGGATGCATTGTAGCCCGGGTAGTCGTTGAGGGCCTGGACTACTTGCTCAATATGCCCTTGGGCATGACGGCCCAATAAAACGGGCGCGCACAAGGTGGCAATTACGACGGTCAATACAACTATGCCAGCAAGTTTTTTCATTCTGAAATCCTTTCAATATGCTATTGGTATTCAAGGCCACTAGCTTACCATAGCTTTTTTCGAAGCCGGCTCGCATGGTTTTTACTGCTTAGCTTACCGCCACTTAAGTAAAACCTGTGTATTATTTCTACCCAACTATTGAAGTGCTGAGGCTTAATCAAAAACCGATATTTATTCATTCTTAGGGTACGGCATAACCTAATTTGACTCAATAATGCCTTTGCGATGCAAATACGCTATATTGGTTAGCGCCCACCATTATGAATTGGATATGCTAATGATTAACTCTACACCGTGCCCGCCTATGCGCTGGCTGAGCAAAGCTATGATAATTGCGTGCTGTATTGGTCTAGTGGCCTGCGGTGGCAACAGTTCTGGCACGGGTGTCCAAGGGCCAAATAATCCAGATGCCGTCAAGCAAGCTCAACCTCAGTTATTCTTTTCTCAATCGAACATCACATTCAACTATGGTCAAACGCCTCCTTCTAACACACTGCTCGGAGGAGCCGGTGAAGGCTCGGTCAGCTATAGCTCTAGTGATACCAGCGTTGCCGCTGTCAACAGGGTGACTGGCCGGCTTGAACCGCGTAAATCTGGCCAAACAACTATTACTGCTATTAAAGCGGCAGACGCGAATAACCTCTCAACTCAGGCGAGCTACTCAGTTAAGGTCTATCTTGCCCAGCAGGCACCTTTGTATTTTGAGCAGGCAGCTATTGAACAATTTATTGATGACACCCCATTTAACAACTCTTTGCACGGCGGTTCGGGACAAGCACAAACCGTTTTTAGCAGTAGCGCACCAGACCTTGTCAGTATTGATTCCGCCAGTGGCGCTCTAACGTATTTGGATGACGGCACTGTCACCATCACCGCTTACCGCCCTGCCAATGAACGCTACACCGACATTAGCTCCCACTATAGCGTGACTGTGCAAAAACACCCCCAGCTACCTCTAGTGTTCACGGAACCTGCGATCAGCGCACCTATTTCTATTGCGCTGGAAGCTCTCACTTTTAGCGGCGGATCCGGCAACGGAGCTATTTCTTTCGCGAGCTCTCAACCCAATATTGCCCGTATAAACACTGACACCGGCACCATACTACCCCTGCATAATGGCACCACCGATATACAAGTAATAAAAGCTGAAGACGATTATTATGCCGAGGCCCAAGGACAATACACTCTAACTGTTTTCGATATAATTTCTGACTTAACAGTAATGTTGGGACCCAACTCAACTAGGCTGTCGTGGACTGATCAGTTACAACCCTTTGACTTGGTGCGATCGACTTATGATTGCAACTTGAATATTATTGTTAATTGTGGATCCTATGCAAGAATACCTTTCTATTCCACCATCGACAGTCCATACAACAACTCCGTTACTATAGATTCGCCGGTGTATTTTAGTTTTGAAACTGATCAATATCAGTCAGACTCATTGCATATTGTGCCGCAGGAACAACCTTTTTTACCTCGCACCGGCAATACCCTGCTATCACAAGATGGCAAGCTTTGGTCATTCAGTGGGAAAAACAGCGATGGCGATAACACCGTCTCGGTGTGGACGAGCATCAGTGGCACGGACTGGATTGAATCGGAATTTACGTTAAGCCAAAGCAACCGGTACCAATCGGCGACGACTCTTAACGGAGAGATTTATCTGGCCGGCGGCAAAACTACCGAATACACCCATACCATTTCGCACTTAACCGACAGTGGCTGGGTGAACCTAACTGAGCCCGCTATCGATGCCTCCGTCAGTAGCCACCTGATCTCCTATGATAATACTCTCTGGCTAATAAGCAGCGCTGGCGTATGGCAAAGCTACAACGCCAGCGATTGGACGTTAGTAACTGATAGCCCAGCCTTTGGGGCACGCAATGATTTCAGTCTGTTTGTATATCAAGATGTACTGTATTTACTTGGCGGCCGAAACCAAGACAACCCCAATAGTCTTTACAGTGATGTGTGGTCCACTACCGATGGAATAAATTGGCAGCTGGTTACAAACTCAGCCGGCTTCCCGGCTCAGGCAATGGCCAATATCGTCACTTGGCAAGATACTCTTTATTTACTCGGAGGCGACGCAAACGGTCCTAACGCTGATGTTTATACCAGCAACAACGCTGTAAGTTGGTCTAAATTAGGCAGCGCTAATATTGGCGACCTCTCTCAAGCGGCTGTAACGGTAGACGCCTCAGGCTTGCTTATGACCACTCCCAGGTCTACCTTTATTTGGCGGTCCAGCAATGGGCTCACTTGGCGCACACCAATAAACACCTGGGTACAGTGGCAAACGCGGTAATTTATACAGTTTTTTGTTTGGTGACGGGCATCAAGAAATAGAATCACTCGGCTTAATGTTCGCTGGTTAATGCACACCGAATTGAAGTTACTAAGCCTCGGATGAGGCGTGAACCAAACGAATGCGCCGATACGTAAATAATAAGCTGACCGCAAACACTATTATCGGTGCCGGCCACACCCATAAACCTTTTTGTATATCACTAAAAATCAACGCAAATGCCGCCGGCAAAATAACCACCCCTGATTCGCTGATGGTCAATGTAGGCGTAAACAATAGCGCTCGCACAGCCGCTATTACCCCATATTTTTTCCATCCCGGCTGCAGCGGCACTAACAATCGCCGTATAACATACCGCCCGAGAATAACCGACAGTAAATAAACGGCCAGCAGTGCAGAGATCAAAAGCAACAGATAGTCAGGCATCTGTTCGCCCAAGGTTAATGATATTTAAGCTCTGTTGCCTTACCCCAAAACACCCGATAGGCGTAAGCCGTATAAATTAAAATAACCGGCACTACGATAACAGCGCCCAAACCAATTGGAATTAACGCCGACGAATCGGCCGCTGCCTGCCACACCGTTAACTGGCCGGGAACGATGTCGGGGAAAAAGCTGTAACCCAAACCCAAAAAGCTCAGCAAAAATAACACCACAGCGCCGGCAAATGGCAACCAACACCACCTTTCTCCGGTGCGAGGGAAGTCTCTTAAGTATAATTCAGTTACCACACTGATCACAAAAATACTGAGGGGCACCAATAGCAAAATAAAAAATTGCGGAAAGCCAAACCATTTGCCGTACACATCTGGATTTGCCCATGGGTTCACAATTGAAATAAGCGCTAAGCCCAACAGTGTTACCCACAACATGGTGCGCGCCCAATTGGCCGCCCGGCGCTGTAAATCGTGCTCGGTTTTCATTACCAGCCAGGCGGCACCAATAAAACAATAACCAGCACTGACACACACGCCACTCAATAACGCAAACGCTATACTTAACGCATTGTATTCAAAACCCACCACGTATAAACCAATCATAACGCCTTGGCTAAAGGTTGCCAGCATGGAGCCCGTTTTAAAGACCCAATCCCAGCGGCGTTTATGCTCGCTGGGCGATTTGGCGCGAAAGTCGAAAGCGACTCCGCGCAGAATGAGCCCTAGCAATAACACCAGTGCGGGTAAGTACAGTTGGCCCAATATCAATGCGTTGGCACTGGGAAAGGCAATTAATAATAAACCCACCGCTAGTACCAGCCATGTCTCATTGGCATCCCAAAATGGGCCAATGGAGGCAATCATAGTGTCGCGCTCATCCTTGGTGGCGGCTTTAGCATCCATGGGTAATAAAATTCCCACCCCTAAATCATAACCATCCAAGACCGCATAAATAAAAAACGAAAGTCCCATTAAGCCGATAAAAATCACTGGCAACCAGTAGTCCCAACCCGTCAATACAATATCTTCACTCATGGCTGAACCTCCCTTGAGGGGTCATTAAAGGTTTTGCTCTTTGCTGAGGACTTTTGCTCGACAGAGTGCTCTCTCTTCGTGGGCTGTGCATCGCTATAACCTTCCAGCACAGAAGCCTTGCGCGCCATTAAAAAGACCGTATGAATATAAGCTGTCAACAAAACCAAATATACAGTCGCGTACGCCAGCAATGATATCCATACAAACTCTGCAGGTTGATCGGTTACCGCCTCTCGCGTGCGCAATATACCGGTCACTAGGAATGGCTGCCGGCCAATTTCGGTCACATACCAACCGGCCAAGGTTGCCATCCATCCAGAAAAAGTCATGCCCAATAGTACGCGCAGCTGCCATTTAGGGAGCTGGCCACGTCGGTGCAGCGTCCAGCGGCCCAAGACACTGATTAAAATCATCAGCAAGCCTAAACCCACCATAATTCGAAAGGCAAAAAATACTGGGGCAACTGGCGGGTGGGCGTCGGGAAATTCGTTTAACCCTTGCACTTCACCTTCTGGGTCGTGGGTTAAAATAATGCTGGCCAGTTTTGGAATGCCTAGGAAGTAGTGATTCTTTTGTTGCTCAGCATCGGGCAGAGCAAATAACAACAGTGGCGCGGCGTGCTCGGTATGCCAAATGCCCTCCATTGCGGCAATTTTAGCCGGTTGATGTTCCAGTGTATTTAAGCCGTGAAAATCCCCCACCAAAGCTTGAGTGGGAGCCAATATAAGTGCCACTGTTAAGCCAAATTTTAAGGTGTATTTAGGGCCGGGTTTATTGTCGCCGCGCAGCAGTCGGTAGGCCGACACGCCGGCAATTAAAAAAGCACACGTCAGGCATGAAGCCAGCATCATGTGAGCAAATCGGTAGGGGAACGACGGGTTGAAAATAATCGCCAACCAGCTTTCGGGGTAAACAATACCATCGCGTAGGACATGACCGGTCGGGGTATGCATCCAGGAGTTAAGCGCTAAAATCCAAAACGCTGACAGGGTTGTACCCACGGCCACCATCAGGGTGGCAAAGGTGTGCACCTTGTTGGATACACGATTGCCACCAAACAACATAACCCCCAGAAAGGTGGCCTCCAAAAAGAAGGCGGTTAACACCTCGTATCCCAATAATGGCCCCGCCACATTGCCAACCTTGGCCATATAACCGGGCCAATTGGTGCCAAACTGGAAAGACATGGTAATACCGCTGACCACACCCAATGCAAATGTCAGGGCAAAGATCTTTACCCAAAAACGGTAGATGCGATTCCAGGTATCGTCTCCAGTGGCGTTGGCGCAAAGTTTAAAAAATAACAGAGCCCAACACAGGGCAATGGTGATGGTGGGAAATAAGATGTGGAAGCTAATATTCAGAGCAAACTGAATACGCGATAACATCAAGGTGTCGAGCAACTCCATGGGTACCTCGCATGGTTAAGACACAAGTTAAGACTTACCGGTTAATTTACCTTTAAAATCCAGCACTTTACCGAGCCCTGCACCCAACTTAAGTAAACGCGTAAGTTGCTCGGTAGACAGTTGATTAAACTCTTCGGAGACCTGAGTGAGCTGCTCCATTAAGTCGTGCATTTGATGAATGCGCTTTTGCGCGTAAGCGTCGCGACTGTCTTGTGGGGTTTGCATCAGTGCGTCACGCAATACACTCAAGGTGGGGTCAATTTCGCGCTTGCGGCGCTCGGCCACCAAGGTGCGGGCGATCTGCCAAATATCTTCTGGCGCATTAAAGTAATCTTTGCGATCCCCCGGGTAGTGCACTGTGGTCAGTAATTGCCAAGAGCCCAGCTCTTTGAGACCCATAGACACGTTAGAACGAGAAATACACAGCGCCTCGCCAATTTGGTCGGCATTTAAGGGCGCCTCACTGAGCACCAACAGCGCATAGATTTGCCCCACAGTACGATTTATCCCCCAACGACTGCCCATTTCGCCGAAGTTCGCTACTACTTGCCTCATCATTGGCGTCATAAACTCTGAAGAATCTGTGCTCATACTTTCTCAACTTTCAGTAATTACTGAAAATAGTAAACCTATTGCCACCTGAGGGCAAGCTTTGGCTCAGCATTTTGCCCCGAATGCATATCACTATGGGGTTACAACAGGCCGAGCTCGCGCTGACGTTTTTTACTTAACCCCGCCGCGACAATACGGTGCGATTCGGTCAGGTAATAGGTGAGCGCGTCATCCTGTGCGGGGCCGGCATCGTATTGCTGAATCCACTTGAACCCGCGCGAGGCTAAATAAGGTGCCGGTCGATAGCCCGGCTCTTGGCTCAGTAGGTCAAAGTGGTAATCCGAAGTTTTAAAGGTGAAGGCGGGCTGATTGTTTTTTTGCCAACCGCCCACCGCAAAGACTTTGCCCCCCACCTTCCAGACATCGGAGTTGCCCCATTGCACCACATGGCTGGTAGCAGGCAAAGACGCGCACAGGTCGTTGAAGGCTTGATAGTCCATGAGCTTGGCCTAGGCTCTGTTATTTTACGAATCGCTAGAGGTACACGTGTACGCTGTGCCATTCAGGGTTAATTGGGCGGCATTTCCCTTGTTCCAAAACTCAATGTCTTTACCGGTATAGCGAGCGCCCGAGGCGGACAACTCACGATGCACAATAAACACTTGTTCGGCTTGCGTGATCGCCAGTGTCTCTGGCCCTAAAAAGCGGCTGGATACTTGACCTAAAGCCCCGCAGTGATAGCGATGTAGCCGCCCCGAGGATTGATCTTGTTTTGCAGCGGGGCTGGACTGGGGCTTAGGTTTGGGTTTAGGGTTAGCACTGGCGCCAGCTGGACGATTCGAGTTTTCGCCAAGCTGAATGAGCCTTAACCTCCGGTTGCCTTGGGCGTCATAAATATCCAGCCACGTTGCCGACTCAATGCTATAACGTGCAGCTTCTGACATAGCCGTCAAAAAACGCTGCTCCTGCATCTGTAATGCCAACACACAACTGCTGCGGGTAATGACTAACTGCGCCACCTCAAACCCGCCATCGGTGGCATCCAAACTCGCCGTATAGGGGCTGCACCCGGTTAAACCCGCCACTTGATTGGGGCTATCGAACTCTACGGTAATCATGCTGCGATCAATAATGCCGCCCTGATTAATGTCTTCCACTTGCCACTGCCCCGTCAATGGTGGCGACAATCCGTTAACGTGTGAGGTGGTGCAGCCATGCAGTATCGCCGCAACGGCTAACACTGCAATAATATGCAGGCCTTTGGCTTTGGAAGGGATAAGGGCAGCTCTACGCATTGAATCAACTTAATTTTTCGGTGAAAAAGGCGAGGGTACGCTGCCAGGCCAAATCGGCACTGGCTCGATCAAACCGGCTGGTAGAATCATTATGAAAGCCATGGTGAGCGTCTTTATACATAAACATTTGATAGTCGACTTTATTGGCTTTTAAATCTTGTTCATACTCGGGCCAGGTATTATTCACGCGCTCATCCAACTCGCCCAGTTGCACCATCAATGGAGCTTCAATATTCTGGCGCAGCTCTTTCGGTGCGGGCGTGCCATAAAAAGGCACCCCAGCGGTCAATAAATCGCTGTCGACGGCAGATAAATAATTCACCATATAACCGCCAAAGCAAAATCCTACAGCCCCGAGCTTGCCGTTACTCAGCGAGTGAGTTTTTAAGAACTTGGCCGCTGCCACAAAATCGTGCTGGATTTTTTCCTTATCCAAGGTGCGCTGCATAGCCCGGCCCTCATCATCATTGCCCGGGTACCCGCCCAACGGGAATAAGGCATCCGGCGCAAACGCCAAAAAGCCCGCCTTTGCCAACCGGCGGGCGACGTCTTTCACATAGGGATTTAAACCACGATTTTCGTGAATGACCAATACCGCTGGGTAAGACGTGGCAGAGGTGGCAGGTCTGACCCAGTAACCCCGCCCCTGCTCGTGGCCCTCGGGTGAATCAAAAGTTTCATAACTGGCGGTAATGTCCTCATCATTAAAGGACACTTGCTCGGCCAGTGCATAATTGGGCAAGAGCGCCGTGGTCAACATCGACATTGAGTAGCCAACAGCCGCCAAGGTGCCTAATTTACGCATGAACGTGCGGCGATCCATGCCACCATGAGCGTATTCGTCATACCAATCAAACGCTTCTTGAGGGATATGGGTATTTTGGGCAGTATTCGCTCTCTCGCTCATAACTTTTCCTTTGACTTTGGTTAAAGTTTTTAAGGCCAATATGCCAAAGTAGGCTCAAAGGCCAGAACTGGGCCCTACTAGCATCCCACAAAAGCATTTTTTGATTTTAACGTCTCACTAATACAAATTATTCACACGCTGGCGTTTACATGGCTCTTCAACATGATGCTAGGGATAAAACATTTTATAAAAAATGCTTTAAACGCCCCATGAAATTTGAGCCAAATCAAGTATAAGCCATAAGAGTATTGCAAACCATTTCTAGGCTGATAGATATAACTTCAAACAACATTGCCACTTAACGTTTACTAACACTTACGCCCCATAAAAACCGTATGGTTATTCTATGATGTAGGGACTAGGTATAACCATTACACGGCGTGTTGATATCATCAGTAAGCTTTACGTGACAAAACTCAGGAATCATATATGAACCTAACAGAGCTGATTGCACAATCAGCATTTACGGAAATTACCGCACTGCTAGTGCTGGCCGCAATTGTAGGGTTTATCGGCCTATTATTGCGCCAGCCACTCATTGTGAGCTTCATCGCCGTAGGTTTGCTCTCTGGCCCCTCTGGACTGGACATAGTTCACTCTAAAGAACAAATCGAACTGCTTTCTGAGCTCGGCATCGCCGTTCTCCTGTTTTTAGTAGGTATTAAATTAGACGTCAAATTAATTCGCTCTATTGGTGGTGTATCGGTTATGACCGGCCTAGGGCAAGTGGCTTTCACCTCCATTATTGGTTACTTAATTGGCTTGGCTATTGGTCTCGATACTATTTCCAGCCTCTATATTGCGGTCGCTCTGACTTTTTCTTCGACCATTATTATCGTTAAATTGCTCTCCGATAAACGAGAAATAGACTCTTTGCATGGCCAGATCGCACTGGGCTTTCTGATTGTGCAAGACTTGGTTGTTGTTGTCGCCATGATTGTTCTTGCCGCCATTGGTATTGGCGCCGGTGAAAATCATAACGCCTCTATTTGGCAGGTGGCCTTGTCGGGCTTGGCACTTCTTATTTTTGTTATATTTTTTATCCGCTATATCGCCAACCCACTTACCGAAAAACTCGCCAAGGCCTCAGAGCTGTTGGTTATATATGCCATCGCTCAAGCGGCTCTGTTCGCTGCCATTGGGGAAATTGTCGGCTTGGGAATGGAGGTCGGCGGCCTACTCGCTGGGGTTGCTCTGGCCTCAACGCCTTTTCGGGAAAGTATTGCGGCGCGCCTTGGGCCCTTGCGTGATTTTTTATTGTTGTTCTTTTTTATTGCCTTAGGAGCAACGATTGACCTATCACTGCTGGGCTCTCACCTAACCGGAGCTATTTTATTTTCTGTATTTGTGCTGATTGGTAACCCATTAATTGTACTTATCATTATGGGTTTAATGGGGTATCGAAAACGCACCGGATTTCTAGCCGGCTTAACCGTCGCACAAATTAGCGAGTTTTCGTTAATTTTTATCGCCATGGGCATCAGTTTAGGCCATGTACAACAAGATATTTTAGGCTTGGTGACACTGGTGGGCATCGTTACAATCGCCGCATCAACTTATATGATCACTTACTCACATCAACTTTACGCATTATTCGAACCTATTTTAGGCTGGTTTGAACGCCAGGGCGCGCCGCGAGAAAAGCCCACAGAGCATCACTCCGGCAACACTTGTCCCGTTATTGTTTTTGGCTTGGGACGACTTGGCACTGCAATTGCCTCCCGCCTGCAAGCGCAGAACATCAATGTATTGGGTGTTGATTTCAACCCTGCGGCTATTAAACGCTGGAACTATTTAGGTCTGGACACCGCTTATGGTGATGTCACCGATGCCGAGTTTATTGCCGATTTACCTTTGCGTCACGCTAAGTGGGTGGTCTCTACCGTTCCTCACCATCATACCGGCATTAACTCCGAAGATACTCGAAGAACCATTGTTCAACTTACCCGCACGGGCGGTTTTAAGGGTCAACTCGCTACGGCATCGCAAAGCCGTCAAGAATCGGAAGAGCTGCAATTACTGGGGGTAGACCTCATTTTGGAGCCATTTCAAGATGCCGCAGACAGAGCAGTCGAGCTTTTATTAGAAGGTTTGCCAGAACAACCCCAGAGAGAACAAAATCAAGGAGAGAAACATGGCGTTATTTCGTAATATCGTTTACGTTTTAGACGATCACTACACTGAGCCGCCAGCCTCGTTATTACGAGCCATTACTTTGGCAGAGAATTCTCAAGCTACATTAACCATCTTGTATGTGCTGCCCAAACTATCCCTATCCTCTTATTCTCAAGAAATAGAAATTGACCACGAAGAGGCGGAATCGCTCATTATTGAGCGTGAAAAAGTTCGCCTACAGGAATATGTCCACTCTTTATCTCAAAACATCAGCCCTACCGCTGACTTAAGAATAGGAAAATCGTATATAGAAATCGTTCGCGCTGTCACCGAGAACTCATTTGATTTAGTTATAAAACAGGTCGACCACATCAGCTGGCTTGAACGTTTGATTGGCAGCAACGATATGCAATTATTGCGCAATTGCCCCTGCCCGGTCTGGCTACTAAAGGACAATGTCAACGTTGACTACAAAAATATCATTGTAGCCGTCGATTTTGATACCGAAGCGGATGAAACACTTAACGCCGACCTTAATAGAAAAATGCTCGGTATTGCCAGTGCGTTAAGTCTTGCGGATTTCACTGCTTTACACATTGTTAACACATACGATGTACCAGAAGCGGGCTTCGTCAGCCTCTGGGTGGACCAACCTAGCAATACCGAGCAAGACCTATACGAATCGGAATATCAGCGAAGAAGTTACCAAATGAAAGTGCTTTTAACTAACTTACAGCAGTCACTGGGTGAAAGCACTTATCGTTATCTCGCGCCAAAATCCTATGTTGTCCGAGGCATCGCTGATCATGAGCTGCCCAAAATGGCTGACGACTTAAACGCAGATTTGGTTATTATGGGAACCGTAGCAAGAACAGGAATACCTGGCGCCATTATTGGTAACACCGCCGAATCGGTGTTATCGCAATTACAGTGTTCGGTACTGGCCATTAAACCTGAAGGATTTGTGTGCCCCATCAAGTAGTGGATTGACCCACACAGCACCCTATCGTGCGCGAGCTTACACCTATTTCTGTATTGGAGGTATCATTAGAGCAATCAAATGATAGTTGATGGGCAGCATCGGGATAAGAACGATTTACACCCAGTAATGGGCAGACAGAACCATGAGGGCCACGCTTTAGTCTAGTTGCATAGCCCTCATCACCGCTGGGCTGGGCTGCCCTTCTCTAGTATTTGCCCTAAATGCTCGCCTTTGACTCAAATAATCACTTTCTGCTTAAAGTATTGGCGGATTTGGGGTCATAATTCGTCTAATACATGAGGGCGATGGCTTTAGAGACGTCCCAGCTATTTTTACCGTTGTATTTTGAGTGCCATAATAACAATGACCAAAAAAGAAAGCTTGGAATCAATCTATATGTCCGTGCGCAAAGGTTTAATTCGTGCGGTGTCTGGTATGGTGCCCCCAAAAGAGATTGAGGACATCGTACAAGAGACCTATGTAAGGGTTTGCACTGTCAAAAATAGTGAGCAGATCAGTCATCCGCGCTCTTTTTTGTACCGAACGGCACGAAATTTAGCGCTGGATTACCTCAAACGCTCCGAAACCCGACTGGCGGTTAGCACCGAAGATGACAGTGTGGATCTCGATAGAGCGATTGAGAAGCTTGATCAAGTTTACGATCAGGTCGCGGCCAAACAAGAATTTGAACATTTTTGTGAGGCGGTACGGCACTTACCTTTGCAATGTCGCAAGGTTTTTGTCCTTAAAAAGGTTTATGGATACACCCAAAAAGAGATTGCACAACAATTGAATATTAGTGAAAACACAGTAGAAAAGCATATTGCTTCGGGCCTACGACGCTGCCAAAAGCATATGCAGCAGAACTTGCCAGGGACAACCAAACGACAAGGCACAAGTACGAGCCAAGAGGCTTCGCAATGAGTAATGTATATCAACTCCAAACCGAAGAGCAGGTTTACGATACCGCATCGCTCTGGGTAGCACGGTTGGACCGGGAGCTGTCTCAGCAAGAGACAGCACAATTGCGTGCCTGGCTGTCCGAAAGCACCAGACACCGTGAGATCTTTTTAGAAATGGCAGCTCTGTGGGATCGTATGGACAGGCTCTCAGTTTTATCTGAGCTGTTTGACCCACCAACCAATGAAGTACAACCTAGCCACAGCAAAGGTCGAACCGTTTGGGCTGCCGCCGCATCCATACTAGCTCTGGCACTTGCCTTTAATCTACTGGCACCGATGTTACCCAACACCCAAGAATCAACAGCATCACAAAAGCAAGTCAACTCAGAGACCTCAAACACACTGTATGAAACGGGCATCGGTGTGCACTCAAGTGTTAATTTGCCCGATGGCACCAAATTGTTACTCAATACAGACACTAAAGTGGCCGTTACTTACAGTGACCAAGAGCGACTTTTAGTACTGCACAAAGGTGAATTACACGTAGAAGTAGCACACGACAAACAACGCCCCTTGCGCGTGGATACCGGTAGCAGAATTGTCGAGGCAGTTGGCACGGCTTTTAATGTGCTATTAAGAGATAAGAAAAATTTTGATGTGATCGTCACCGACGGGCGAGTAAGAGTTAAACCCTCAGCCAAACCAGACAGCCTGCGTGGTGATCCATCAAAGTTGGTGCTAGAGCCTGTACGCGAGTTAACCAAAGGGCAGAAACTCAGTGTGCGTGATAGCCGAACAGCACAGGTAGAAACAATTGATAATAGCGCCATCAAAGATAAACTATCTTGGCGCGATGGCAACCTAGTGTTTCGTGGAGAAACCTTACGCGAAGCTTTACAGGAGCTTAGTCGATATACGCCCACTGAATTCGAAGTCATGGACGCTGCCATTTTGGATATGCGTATTGCCGGACTATACAAAGCAGGTGATGTCGAAGGTTTACTGAATGCTTTGCATGAGAACTTTAAAATTAACCATCATAAAACTGAATCCAACATCATCGAATTGTCTTTGCAGGGTGACGGGAAAGCAAGTGATAGCAATGACGGCTAACCAGAACACACTCATTAGCTTTCATACAGAACACTCACACACCATCGCCCCATAATACGGGACTGCCAATACGTACAATTTACGCAGGCGCGGCCTTTTTCAAAGGCCGCCAACAGGTAAGTTCGCCCTGTACAATCTGATAGGGAACTTCGTCAACACACTCGGATCATACACCCGACGACGACTGATCAATACCCAGGAGGCTCTATGAGCAAGCAGCATCAACCAGCGGCTGTACGCACTTATCAAAAAATTGTAGCTAAGATTATACAACTTATAGCGGTAGGGGAATTTAAGGCCGGCGGTAGACTGCCAACAGAAAACCAATTAGCACAGCGGTTCAAGGTAAGCCGAGCGCCTGTACGCGAAGCTATTATTGCACTTGAGGTGATGGGAAAGCTTGAGGTTCGGCACGGATCAGGGGCCTATATACTGCCCCCAGACACTTACGCTTCACCTACCAATTATAACCATAACCCGTTTGAATTGATTGAAACCAGAAGCTTGGTAGAGTCGGAAGTATCCGCGTTAGCGGTGTCGACCATTTCTGAGGAACAACTTGATCAATTGCAAAGTACAATCAAGCTTATGCACGCAACTCACGCAGAAGATATCGACTCTCTGCGTCAGGCTGAGAACGAATTTCATACTATTTTGGTCAGTTCCACCTTGAACCGTTCACTTATCGACATCGTGCGCAATCTTATGCGTGCCTGTGAACATTCAACCGACATACGCACCACATATAAAACCATCATGAAACACGAACGATCCGTATTTATCCAACAACACCAGACGATCTTTAATGCCTTACAGCTTAAAAACTCTCAAGGATCCAGAGCAAACATTCGTGAACACTTTTCTTTTATCCTAAACGCTCTTCACAATACCAGCGAAGAAAGAGCCATGAAGCAGATGCTAATGCTTGCAAGGGAACGTCGTGAGCGCTATTCACTCAATCGAATTCCAGCCGATATCATCGTGGATGACACCTCTACATTACACTCACCACTCTAAGTAATTCATCACAACGTCAAAGTACGTAAAAATAACTCGTAGAAACTGAGTTAGAATGTATTCACACCGCCTACCGATTTTCCATTCAATTGCCTACCGTACAAATATCAGCACTTAGAGATTTAAGCCATTACCTGTTTTCCACACTCATAAGATCTTATAGGAAAAGTACACACAGTGTGTATATACAGAACGGTATACTTAGACAAAAAAACACCTTACGCGAGAAATTTAATATCCCACATAAGGTGAAGATAGGCCCTTTGAGAGAAAATATGACCTGAGCAAGACAAAACTATTGATTCATTCAGTTAATTTTTAGGCATATATACCTATCTGTAATCAGACTCCTAGCAATATCTCTAATTTACAAATTTATTGCCTTCTAAATGTGCGCTGGGCGTCTTATTGACATAAAACAACTCATTCACAACAGGCCTTTCAGTCGCCTGAAATATATTGTCAATAATATTGGTTTTAGGTTCACCCTTAATATGATTAACTTTTATTCGCGCGCTATCGATAAGCTTATTGTTACGAATATCCGTTGCAAGTACACCATGCAGACTTAATGACGCACCACTCAGATTATCTTTACCCATGCCGACACGATCAAGGACAGAATCCTCCATCAGAAAATGCGGGCCAAAGACACTCTCACCAGCCTCACTGAAGATTTGTAATATTGTTCCACCAATATTGGTAAACTCCGAGCCCTGAACAGTAATATAATCTGCCACATAATTTCCGTGCGGGTCTTTATCAGACTCCAGACTCATAACAGAACCACTGATATCACTAAATGTTGAATTGATTATCTCAATACTATCCGCGAGCGTTCCTGGCGAGGCGTGAATAAAATTGAATTTTAAATTTACATCCAGGTCCGTCACCACACAGCTTTCGATCAACAATCGGTAATTGCTAAGCATTGACTGACGGCTGGTTCGAATTACTGAATTACCTCTGTAATCCTGAGCTTTGGCACCAGTAATAGTTAGCCCTTTCAAATGCAAGCTTCCGCCCTCTGCCACCTCAAACAAAGATGAACGCTCATACGCAATTGTTACCTCCCCCGCACCCTGCAGAGTTAGTGGTTTATCAATCACCACAAGCTTAGTTAAAAAATATGTACCTGACTCTAACACCAGTACATCACCAGCCGATGCATTTTCTACGGCTTGCTCCAATGCCCCTGGTTCAGCACTCACCTTAACAATGCTTCCCGCCCCAAACTCAACGCCCCTCTCTTGTTTGGGATACCAGGCCACGCCGGTTGATTTTTTATCAATTGGTTTTAAGTCCGCACTAACTCCGACGTTCTTAAGTTCATTCGATAAAGGATACAACAGACCATTGTCAGATTTTTTCAAGACAACCTGTTCCGCCTTAAAGCCTTTCTTAATATCTGGGTTAGACACTTTGTGTAGAATATTGCCACTAAACTCTATGCCCGAAATATCATCATAAATAGTAAATATATCTTCACCACTCTTATTGTAGATAAGATTGTTGGTAAAAATCGTATCTTCCGCAATAGCTGTTAATTCGTCATCGCTACCACCTCCCAATACTATTTGACTGGCATTAATAACCGTATTGTTGGTAATTACTGCATCTTTCACTTGATCGTATCGATTCAATGGCGAGTTGGGCACACCATTCATAACTACCAAAGCCCCTCGAAAACGCTCACCCTTAAGGTTTTCAAGATAATTTCCACGCACCACTTGACGTTCATTAATCACTCGAATACCACCGGTATGCATAATATCGTTGCCAATAAATACATTGTTTTCTACTAAGTTGTCATGGCCGTGCCTAAGCGTTAGCGTACCCTTACTTTCAAAGAAAACATTGTTTTGGTAGCGATTACCGCCCGACTTGTTGGAGATTATTTCGTGTTCGCCATCGGTTCGGTAAAAGTAGTTATGGTCAACCGTCGTCTCCGAACGCGATCTTGAGTAATGACTGGTGCCTATACGAAGCGACTCACCGCCATTTGCTCCCAGCACTGGCCTTGGACCAAAGTAATTATGATCCACCCGATGGTGATTTTCTCGACTTGCCTCAGTGTCGAGCCTCACCGCCAAGGTCACCCCTTTAGTACCCTTACCTTCCAGATGGCTATGGTCAAATCGATTGAACTTGCCGTATAGCGCAACCCAATAGTCTGCCTCGCCGCGATATGCTTTATTAAATCGGTCTATAACAATTTCTGTAACACGGGAGTTATTTGCTATTTCATCGATATTTTTACGGAATGATATAACCGAAGTGGTAGGGGAGTATCCATCTTTAAAGACTAACCCCGACACCAGCAGGTGCTCGCCGGCCAAACGCAGGTTAGATTTGCCCGAAATAACAACCTGGCCTTTTGTTTGCGCCGTTAAAGTAATGGGTTTGTCTTTTGTACCCACTCCCTCAAACACTATTTCAAAATCATGCCAAACCCCATTGGCTAATACAATCGTATCGCCCGGCTTGAGGTTTTTAACTGCCGAGGTATATTGCTCCTTATCCATCACCAAATAATCTTCAGCAGAAGCGTGCACCGTGAGCAATAGCACACTGAACACCAAGCACACTAAAGTGCGTAATACTTTTGTTATGTTATTAAATCTCATACATCTACCATGCAGTATCGCGGGCCTAAACGGCCGGTGAAATAAGGCTCACCCGCAGACATTCGGCAAAACCGAATGCCTATGCCTAAATTGGTGGGTGAGCCCGCATTGTTGCCTAACTTAAAAACCTAGAAGGAGTAGCGTGCACCCAATGACATGCGGCGACCTGACTCCTGAATTTGCCAAGTCGTACCTGTAGCACCCTGGTTGAAATTCGCTTCACCGGTCAGGTTATTAACATTCGCCACCAGAGTTAGAGCATCATTCACATTCCAGCTGGCAGACAGATCAATTTGCTCCAAGCCATCTCGATAATCGTTGCCCTCTGTTGGATCTTCAGCCCCAGTACCAAAGGCCACTTGATCCCCCAAACGAGATACACGCTTATGCAGATTGTTATCTAAGAACTTGTCGCGATAACTGTAAGCTAGACGCACTCCAAACGTTTCATTCTCCCAGTACACCTGCAAGTTTGCACTGTTTTCTGAAATATCTTCTAGTGGCACACCATCTGGATCTTCACTTTTCGAGAAAGTGTAGTTGGCAATAAGCCCCAGACCGGACCATACACCTGGTAACGAGTCGAACGATTGCTGATATCCCAACTCTACACCTTCAATGGTACCGCTCGACCCATTGGTAGATACGGTGGTTAAAATACCGTTTCTTCCCTGCTCAACGTAACTGGCAAGCTCTGCTGGATCATCGGTGAATAAATAAGTCGATGAATCCCCTACCGCCGTAGGTCTGATACACACATTAAGTGGTACAGTCAGGTTTTGCTGCTGAACAACCTCGGGCTGATAAGAGCAAAACTGTTCAGACTTCAGGAAGGACTCCACATTTTTGAAGAAAACTGTCGCCGATAACATATCTCCTTCACCAAAATAATGCTCCGCAGAAATATCAAATTGTGTCGCTCTAAAGGGTTCAAGCTGAGGATTACCCTTGGTCGCAAGCAGGCGGTCTGAATTAAATTGATAGGTTGGACTCAATAAATCAAAATCTGCTCGACGCATAACCTTAGCCCCGGCAAAGCGAAGAATCGTGTCTTCAGAAATATAAACACTCATGTTCATGCTAGGCAGAAAGTCATTGTACTTATTGGTTTCTGAAACTAACGCATCGCCATCTTGGTTATAGGCGGTAGAGGTTAGCTCGGTATTTACTTGACGCCCACCAAAGACCATTTTGACGTTTTCAAAATCTAGATTGAATTGTAAATAGGCCGCAGAGGTTTGTTCATTAATTAATGCGTATGAACCGGTCACTTCCTGTAGATTGTCAGCACGACTACCGGAAGTATCAATATAACCATTGCTATTATCCGGGCTATTGTAGTTACTGCCAGCCAGAAGACTCTGCACAATAGAGAATGTTTGCTCAGTATCTTTCAAGATTCCCGCATCAAACACGGTAAAGTCGCGCAAATCGTTAGCGCCGGCAAAGCCCGTATGCTCAAACGCATCAGCCGAAACATTGGGTGAGATTATGCTACCGGGAAACTGACTTTCAATATCATTTACCCAAATAATACCTGGATCGCCATTACTGTCGAACATATCCCGATAAATGTTTGTTAACCTTACTTCAGCCTCTTGCCGCGTATAATCGCGTTCAGTAGTGCGGAAACCGGCCTTGATGGTAAGCCAATCACCTTTACCAATGTCGGAGTACTGCGCGTCTAGCCGAAATGCCTCTTCTTCGTTGTCGATGGATAAATCGCGGGTTCTATACTCCCGAAGAGCTAATAAACTGTTGTTATTGATGTGATTGCCACCGTCAAAAATTACACTGGGCATTGAGTCATTGGCATTAATAACAGAGTAGCTGGTTATAAAATCATTCGTATCTTGTGGATTTTCCGCTTCAGCGACAGGGTCTACACCACGCAAATTAAATTCTGATCGAGGTTGATAGGTATTAGATTCAGCGTAAGAGTACTCACCACTTACCTTAATGTTATCGGTAAAGTGCCACTCGCCACCGAGTGCCGACGAGGTCGTATCCGTCTGCCGAAATTCACTCCATGTTTTAGGGATTAGAGCAACGCCTTCAATACGATAGTTGTTGAGCATCCCTTTATCATCTTCAAAAGAGCTACTGGTTGCCACTGGATTGCCTTCCGATGGAAGAATTGAATAAGCTTCTTGGTTCCCATCGCGTTCAGTACCATTTAAATCCAGATAAAAATTACCCTGGCCCGATGCCGGCTCCCACTGTAAAGACACATTAAACGCAGTACGCTCGCGCTCTTCTATATAGGGTTCGTACTTATGGCCCATAGGTACTACATACTGTCCACTGGGTGTATTCTGAGCGCTATCAGTAGCATCGACTTCGCCGTCGAGGTTCATATCTATATCATCGTAAACGAAGAGGTTGACTTCGTATCGATCGCGACGCAACTCGCGGTCCTGGTAGGACAGCATTGCCATGGCCCCAAAAGTCCCCGCATCACCCAAGTCCCAGTTATTACCCACTGATGCACTTAATATTGGTGCCCAGTTATCGGTTTTATCCGCATACTCAGCGTCAATGGAAATGGCTGCAACTGGTTCGGTTAAATCGACCGGTCGTATCGTTTTTAAATTAACTGTACCCCCAAGAGCCCCCTCGATCATCTCCGGCGTGGGTGACTTTACTACTTCAACCCGCGACAAAAAGCTCGCCGGAAAATCCTGAAAATTCACACCATTTCGCCCATCACCCAGTGTCGATCGGCCATTTAACTCAACCCTATTCTGCGGCAACCCCCGGATGGAAACCTCTGAGCCAACACCAAAGTCACGGTTAATTGAAACCCCGGTTACCCTTTGCAGCGCCTCGGCAATATTGTTGTCAGGCAGCTTACCAATATCTTCCGCTACGATCGCATCGACGATTTGATCTGAATCACGTTTAACATCTATGGCCGCTGATAAACTGCCACGAATACCGATCGAGATGACCTCTTCAATCACCATTTCATCTTTATTTTCTTCATAGGCAAGTTCCGTTTCCTGCGCGATAGTTTGCGCGCTCGCCAACGTACTTAGAGCCATGATTACGGCGCTGGATAGTTTATTTTTCTGCAGCATGGAGTCAATCCTCTTTATATCGTTATTCGTTCTAATAGTGAGCTGACCATTTTGGTTCACCGCCAAGCGAAGACCAGTTTCTTCCAGCAAAGTTACTGCCGCATTTATAATGGAATAATTTCCTTCAAGTGCGGGGGTATCGATGGTAAATACTTTGTCGTAAGGAACGATCACCGTTAGGTTCGATTGCTGAGCAAACTCGGTGAGAGTTATGTCGGCTTTATCACTAGAGATATTGAAGTTAACGGTCGTTCCCAATTGAGAAGTCTCCGCTTGAGCAGATAGCGCACAACCCAATAACACAGGAAGTATTGCTTTTGGCTTTATAGTCACTTCAACTCTCTCCCACGCGAAGTTATTTACTCCGCTTTTTATTAGACGACTGAGGATTTAGCTTCCGCCATAAATATTATTAATATTTAAATCTTAGTGCTAGTAGAACAGTTCTTTTTCTCTACCGAGCACTAGGCTTTTACGGCACTGGGAAAAAAATCGCCCAATGCACCACGTTTAATTCTGGCACACTGGGCGCTAAGGAACGTAAATTATATAGATTTATGGAATTTTAATCGTCTCTGGTAGCCCTTCTTCAGCCGTTTGATACCACAAATCGAGTAATTGCTCGCTATTTTTCTCCTGTGGATTTACCTGTAAAACAGCCTCCCAGTGGTCGCCACCAACCTGGCCACTTAAAGTAATTTTTCCACCTTTACGGGTCATCTCTACATCTGGATAAACACCCTTATCGGCAATTAGCATTACCGCAGCTATAACTTTTTGCTTGGCTTGTGATCCGGAGTGCGCAGAAAAATGCCACTCGTTAGCCGGCGCCGGTGTTTCAACCATTGGGTAATCCTTTTTTGGATCAACCGGCCATCGATTCGAAACGGTAAATTCGAGCTCCTCGTGCGCCAACAGATAAGTACGCATTTTCTCATCACCACGGGTGGAGTCTATACGTTGTTTGCCCTGATCAAGGTGCATTGCCTCTTTACTGTGCAATAACCAATCAACAGTAAAAGGTACTGGCCCCGCCATATCATCAATAATAAGCACCACTGAGGGTCGAATCATCACAACATGACGCTGATACTCATCAAGCCTGTCACCATAAGTTCTTTCAGCTTCACCTACTACATAACCTAAGTGTTCGGTACTGTGAAAATCGACAATACCTCCCGTGGCTGTTGCATCTCTGTCAATTTGGCCCTCACCGTTAATTAGCAATGCGTTATGAGCCAGTGTTTGTCGGGTATACTCCACATGAAAGGGTGAGAAATGTTGTGGAAAGCGAGCACCACTAGGGTGAGCCAGTGCCTTACCCCCTTTCATAATCGCAAAGCTATTTTGATCGGCATGGCTGTGACTAACCGAACCAAAAGGCGAGCTTTTAAACAACAGCATTAAATCACTTGTAGGATTTAAAATATCTGAATGTAATGCGGCCCAGCCAATGCCTGAAAATAATTTATCCTGTGGCATTTTATTAGGCTTTTGCGAACCGATAGCATCAGGGTGAATTAAACGATGCATAGCTCCCAGTCGCCGCGTATTCATTCGCTGATCCTTATACTGTTCGGCCCACCATCTAGCTTTAGCATCTCCATAATTCAAAGCATGGAAAGTTAAAATTGAGTATAGATCACCAGCGTAATTACTTACCGGATTATGCTCCATATCGCCAAATGGAATCACCTCCCCCAGAGGCGCAACCGCATAGGTAAGAAAGTGTCGCATATTTCTTAGATAGGCTTTATTCCATAAATTGTAGCCCGTCGCCACATAGAGCGACTGCAAAGGAGTAATAAACCGATCATTATAAGACATGGCATAGTGTACGCCTTCGGCCCAACCACCCTCGCTGCCTCCCCAATGCGGATAAACCGTTAGCCATGCTTTAAGAGCATAGTCCAACCACTCAACGGTTCGCTCTTCCTCAGCCAGAACAATAGCAAACTCCATCAAATAGCCAGGCAATCGGCCATCGTGACTGTAGATCGAGAAATTTAAATAATCCCGCCCTTTTAAACGATTTAACATTTGATCGCCACGGGCGAGCAGCATCTTCTTAACGGCCTTGCGTTCTTCTTCCGTTAATAGATCGTATAACCAGTCATAGCCCTGAGCGGCAGTGCGAGCAATACGCAATCCTATTTCATCAAACCCCTCATCCAGTGAACCAATACCCTCTAGCTCCCAATCAAGTACATGCAGTAGGTGTTTTTTTGCCGCCAAGCCATATTTTTCTTCACCGGTCATTAAGTAAACCAATGCCAAGGGAGTCATACCTTGTGTGTATACATCGGTGAATTTTAAATAGGAGGCTCGGTACGCCGTGCGCCGAGCGGGGTATTCCTTTTCAATATCATATTTATCAAAATCTGGCTTCACCATAAGTTCCATAGTAAGCGCAGTATCAGCCATAGCTTTCAGATCATTAAAAGCGAGCTTGCGTTCCCCCTTCAATGTTTTTTTCACTTCGTCTAATTGTGCCTTTGGAAATAATAATCGGGGGTGCTCAAGCTCCACTCGTTGCAGCAAGGTTTTTGGATCAACCCAAGGCAAGTCCAAAGCATCGTCGGCGACAGTAAACGCTTGCGGGGCTCTAATCGCGACTGTTTCCCCCTGTTTGTTAACAGCCTCAACTCGCCATACATATTCACCTTGTGCCAACACTTCACTGGGAACATAGACAGGATCTTTCTGCAACTTTGAAACATACACAGGCTTTCCAGCGTCACTATCAATCGACAAACGATAACTGACCTCACCCCTCGGTGCCGCACGCCACCAACTAAAACCCGGAGGCGATACATCCACCACTTGGTTGGGAATTGGCCTATTAAAATTTCCGTTTTCTGGTTGTTTTTCTGGGAATGCCACCTCCGCATACCCAGCATTTACCATTAGGGTTAAGCTGGCGACAAATAGTAATCTAAATTTCATAATGTACCCTTTCTTATCAATACCTAATACAAGGGGCCATAAAAGCGTAAATCTGAAATCGGCACTAATAGATCTGATACTTTATATTTTATTTCATCCGAAATCGTTCTTTTCAAAATACACTCGCCTTTAAATACACCCTTATAGAAACTGTTAAACGATAATTCACTTATGTTCTATTTATAAAATACGAATTGAGAATGGCATGATCTGCCAATTTATGGTTTTTCTCGTTCGTGTTCCGTCTCTCGATCACTCCCTCTGCTCCTAGCATCGGCGCTGGCTAAATCCTCATAATCACCAGTGTGTTTTAAATCAACGTGGCCGATTAAATTCAGAGAATACTAATGGAAATTTTCTCTTCGTTAACTTGTTCACTTTGTTCTTATCCATTAGAGAATTCTGATTATTAATCAATGGCCAGGGCTCTTCCTACTGAAGACAAAACAATAATGACAGCGCTGGACATTTTACTTTTATGCTGCAAGGCGTACTTCTCTTTTTGGCGTCATCATTATTAATATTAAGCTGACTATTACGACCTAGAATGAATTGCAATCCAGTACCTGTCAGAAATTTAACGCTGTATCTATTGGAATATGTGCCCCGTACCGCTTGCGTATATATGCCAAAGACCTATCGTAGAGTGGGCTTACCGTCATACTCAAAATCGGTTAATGTTATTTCACTGTTATTATTGGAAATATTAAATTGCTCTACACTAGCTAGCCGTTGCGTATCTGTTTCAACCACCACCTAGTTGGCCAATACACTCTAACAGGTACATTATTTGGCTAAACTCAAATTGTTTTCTCCTTCACGAGGTATGACTTCGCTCCTTAACTAACGACTGATTTAGTGTTTTCCGCCATCTAAAGACTGACAATATTGTATTCTTTACCTCTAGGTACTATATTTGAAGGATCACTCTAAAACCTGAAATGGGTTGCACAAAAACACAAAAGTCGGTAAAACTCTTATAAGATGGTCGCGTGGGAAACTGGAAAGTGATCACTACAATAATAGTCAGACGTTGCAGTGTTAATTAGCTGTAGCCAATGTGGGTTAAATCAATAACATGCGTATATGCAGGCCTCGGCTAGATTTGCTAGCACTTCTAAGCCTAAGCGCCCGGTCTTTTATTGCCTGGTCGTTATACGCTTGCCGCCTGCGCCAGCCTGCTGCCGTCGTATTACTCTGCATTATTATCATTCCAGCATGGGCTGCAAACCCAACGGTAGAATTAGCGCCTGGACTTTTACTCGCTCCTCCCGACTCTCTAATTATATCCACCATACAACATCCAGACACCAGCGATTCTACGGTTTTGGCTGGCTACTTAAGCAACCAACCAAGTTATTTTATTTCAGCTAGCATGATCAGCGGCTGGAAACGGAATCATATGCTTTGGCGAATATTAGAGCGAAAATTAAAACACCGCAGTTTGTCCAATACAATATCGGTTCTTGATCGTGCCCAATTTTTTACGAATCAAGATGCACAAGTATGGTACAGGGTCTATGAGTTTTCCGAAGATAAAGTAAACCAGCGCGTTGGCTTTTATCTACTTAAACACAATAACGCCATTTATTGGATTACATTATCCATAGTAGACAGTGCCAAAATTGAAGTAGTGCTGCCTATTGTGGAAACTATTATAAAGCGCGCACAAGTAAAACCGCTTCTTTTTGACGTTAATCAGTAATTGATTGATTAGAAGTATGAAACATCTTTTTTCCAATATTCCGGTAATTCTTTAAGAGGTGCCCTCATTAGAATAACTCCGGCTGATATTAATTCGTTAGGCATTTGAGCGGTTCGAGCAATTTCAGTAAAATTTAAAACCCTCTTATAAAAAAACCATTATCAGGGTTCACTGCTATAACAATCTCCTCATAATCTTTTTTAATAATAATTTGTATTGCCTGTTTTAAGAGTTTTTTTATTAAGCTATTTCTTGATCTGTATTCTGGGTGCGTACAGATACGCCAGACATTACATATTTTGTTGTTGTTTTTACGTATCTGTGTCATTTCATTGGGAAAGTATTTATCAGCAGGTGCGCCCAAGTGAATATCTTTTGAAATGCTAATAGTACCCACTATTTTATCTTCTTCTTTAACGAATATCACATCGCTATTGTACCGGTCCTCCAATTGAGGGTACATATTAATAATTCCAGACTCCTGAATTTGCATGTTGCTTTCTAACACCAAGCAATCATGATACAGTTTTTGTACCAAATGGCGTTCTTTATCAGTTTCTACTAATTTAAAATTCATATTGAGTAATATAATTTTGATTAAAGAGTATTGTTACGTTTAAATTACTTTTCTAATTTCAAAAACACTATCGCTTATCAAAATAATGCCCTATTATATCTAAGATCGAACGTTTACGATTTGTTATGGACCATTTAATTTCATTGCGGGTTTTTTCTTCTATTATATACGGAGCAATATTCATTCTTATCTTATCCTCTAAACGAGGAAGCTGATCCCAGGGAACCCAAGGGAACAGATGATGTGGAATATGGCGGTTAAAATTTAACAAAAAAATATTTGACCAAATAGGTACATGCTTGCATGAATGGGACACTAAATATTGCTTAGAGAAATGCAACGGCTTTTCTTCCTTACCTAACAATGGAGTTTCCGCATGGTGTGGCAAATTAACTAGCTCCTCCAAATAAAATAAAAATATAAGTGCAGGAAGATACCAAAATAATACCGTCACCAAGAGAGAAGTTCTAAACAGTACTATTAGCGCCAGTAGATATAATAAAATATATAAAATTGAATAATTTCGTTCTTTTTTAAGGGATAGAGAATCATGATTTTTATGAGTGTTTTGAAATGGATCTCGCCAAAGACCGACTCTATCATTTAGTACAAATAGAGGTATCCAATATTTCCAAATCAGCTCTAATTTTCTAGACATATCGTCAGAGAGGACAGAGAAAAACTCAATCGCCCTTTTGTTAGCAGGACCGAGAGTCGGATGCCCTGTATAACGGTGATGTAATACGTGCGATCGCTTTCTTGAGAGATAAGGCATGAAAATCAACCAACTAAAAAAATGCCCCAGAGAATCATTAACCGTACTACTTTTAGATAAAGCATTGTGAGTTGCTTCGTGTTGTAACAAGTAAGTGTGTAATAGAGCTATGGTTAGAAAAAACCAAGATAATATTATATAAACACCTTTCAACTGAAAGAGAAACAAAGAAAATCCAATCAAAAGTAAATCGCACATCCAAATAAGTAAGGTTGCTCTAGACAACCCTTTTCGCGGAAATTGCTTCCTTATTGTATTCCAATCCGATTTTTCCATAAAATTTACTTTGATTTAAATTTAATTCAAGAATTACCATAAATCATAATTCTGTGTTTTCAAAGAAGTTGATCTGCTCCCACAAAATTGGCCTCTTATAATCCCAACCTTCCATGAGCTAATACTCTATCGGCGAGTATTTACTCCATGACTGCAAGCTCACCGTATTGTAGGAATTGTTTATATATCGTTTTAATGCTCGATGCAAATCACGAAAACTCTGAAACCGGACATTCCCTATAAGTACGCTTTTCAGTGAGTGATGTAATGATCATAAGTGCATCATACAGGACAATACTCACTGTGCGTTATGCCAACACTCGCCCTGCTACCTGTTTACTTTGGATGCCGGCACCGTAGCTCATTTTTCCGTCGGCACATTGAACTCTATTGAATATACTCATGTTTTACGTGGCTTTTTATATTTTGGCATTCCCACCTTCAGATGAGTTATCTAAAGATGTCCGATAAAGTGGGGCAAGCTCAAGGCGTACTTTTCCTTATTTAGATTTCTTTTTAAAACCTAAACTAAAAATTAGAACACCCAAGCTTATGGTAAAAAAGCTAATACATTCAACCAAGTATCTCCATATCGCTATTTCTTTAATTGTTTCTAGACTAAAAAAATGTCCTGTAAATGCATTAAGAAAAGAAACTATAAGGAGACTGAGAAAACCAACAATGGCAAAGTTTATACCTATACTCTTTATTTTCGATCGCAACAGAAATAACGAAAAGAGAGAAATTAGATACGACCCACCAAGAATGACATGTGTAACATTACTAAATATAACTGTACGCTCCAAATCCACTAACAATCCTCTTTAGACTTAACACACAATTTAGAAATTAATAGAATCGAAGCATAAACCACTCTAGCCGCACGGATTTTTGTATGTGAACACTAAAACGACTTATTATATCTCATTTGCTACTGATCATAGTTATACCATGTAAACGCCTCATATTTTATTTCTTTACCTAATGCCAAGATAACGAATGAGATCCCTATATCTGTACCCCTCCTTCTGACAACTGCATATTTAGGTTTATGCGTTTAATATAAATGGCAAACAACCTTTGAATCCGTTCTATTTCGTTATCTTCTTTTTATGAGATTAACCCTAAAGCAGCCCACCGGTTACTTATTTTAATTCGCATTAAAGTCTATAGACTTATAGATACCGGCTCATCTGCAATACCTAACAGCACTGGAGTGGGCAATATGCTATCTTCTAAAAATAGAGATTCTATAAAGTTAAATAGGATCAACTGGGGTACTCACTAATGTATCCACCCACAACCAGCCGATACTCCCTCTCGCCCGATATTCACGATAGGCCTTATGACCAAGATTATTATGCCGTAAATTGGATAAATTGATCGACTCCCTAATAACTCAAGATTCAATGATCCAAGCACATAAAAACGGTTAGTAAAAAGCCATACCAAGCTAAGCCTTTCTAAGCTGTGGGTGTCCTATTTTTTTAAAACCAAGATACGCATCAAACCTTCCTTATCGTGCAGCATTAAACAATTCGCGCAGCTGTCCAGTATGCTTTGTAGGCGGCAATCCAAATAGGCGAACATAGTCTCGGCTGAACTGCGAAGGACTTTCATAGCCGACTCTAAAACCCGCACTGGCGGCATCCAGCCCATCACTAACCATTAACCGGCGGGCTTCGTGCATGCGCAAATGTGTACGAAACTCAATCGGACTCATGGTGGTAATGGCTTTGAAATGTAAGTGGAATGTAGAGCGGCTCATACCCGCGATTTTAGCCGCATGCTCAATACGACATGGCTCGTGAAAGTGATCTCTCATCCAACGGATGGTGCGAGCAATCTGATTCAATCGGCTATCGGCTTGCGCCATTTTTCTGATTAGACTGCTGCCCGGCTCAGTCAGTAAGCGATAGAGAATTTCTTGAATAATAAGTGGAGCAAGCGCATCAATGTCCTCGGGAGTGTCCAGCAAGGCCGCTAGGCGTACCGCGGCGTTGTGCAAGGCAGCAGTGGTTCGGTTGAGTGCCAAACCAGTAGGAGAAGCAAATGCCTTAATAGAATGATCCGGGTAGCGAACTGCTAGATCCGATAGCACCCTTTTATCCAAGTCTAATTGTAAGCAGAGATAAGGCTCTGTACTGCTGGCTTCAATGACCGTTCCTACGACTGGCAATTCGACAGAGGCAATCAAATAATTACCAGTATCGTATTGAAAAGTCTTTGTCCCAAGGCATACCTGCTTCACGCCCTGAACAATAAGGCACAGAGTAGGCTCGTAAATCACTGGCATCGACATGCTCGGTGATGATGCACGCAGCAGTTTCAACCCTGGAACAGGGCTGATATGGCTACCGTCCCGTTGAGTGTGGCGGTCGATTAGATCAACCAAAGTCTCAAGTGTATTCATAGAGTCTCATGATACGGCTGCACCCGGCTTTCGGGAAGGAGAAATAGATTATAGTCGGACGATCGTGCAAACAATCCAGACAACAAGAATACCTTCTCTTTTGGCCTTCAATAGAAAATAGTGTCTGCCATAGGTTTTTCGACTCATTAGCCTTCGCATTGCAAGTAGGTACATCCGTGTACAAACAGGGTTGTCACAGACAGGTGCCATACAAGTGAATATTCCGATTTCTATCAAATCTTGGGGGGCGTTTGGCACCCTCAACCACCGAGACATCAAATGACAAATTATTCATCACCAAAAGGAGAACCAAGTAATGTCCAGTAAAACATGGTTGATTACCGGTGCGGCTCGTGGCCTGGGCGCTCAAGTCGCACGTGCGGCACTTGCGAGCGGCGACAATGTTGTCGCTACGGCACGCAACGTGGATGCTACGCGTACAGCCTTCAACGAACATACTGAACGGCTATTGTGCTTGCCACTAGACGTCACAAACACCACACAAGCCGATTCAGTTGTGGAGGCCGCCGTTGAACGTTTTGGCGCTATCGACGTATTGGTGAACAATGCCGGCTATGGCCACCTCGGTATTTTCGAGGAATCTTCGGAAGAAGATATACGGCGCCAATTTGATACCAATGTGTTTGGCGTAACACGGTTAACACGCGCGGTCCTACCAGTGATGCGCTGTCAGCGTTCAGGCCATATCATTAACATCAGTTCAATCGGCGGCGAAATAGGATTTGATCTTTGCACGCTTTACGGAATGTCCAAATTCGCTGTAAATGGGTTCAGCGTCAATCTAGCTCATGATTTAGCACCCATGGGTATTAATGTCACAGTCGTCGAACCCGGCTATTTTCGTACCGACTTTCTGGATAACAAATCGATACGTTTTTGCGATAACCCTATCGACGATTATGAAGAGGTTCGGAGCAGGGTTGAAGCCACATACAAAAGCTACAGTCATCACCAACCTGGCGATCCGGTCAAAATTGGGCCAGCGATTGTAAAGCTAGCGAATGCAGATACACCGCCACTGCATCTATTGCTTGGCTCAGATGCGTTGGAAATGGCCCGCAACGGCCTCACCGCGCGACTCGCAGAAATCGATGTGTGGCAAAGCCTGTCGGCCTCGACGGACTATGAGTAAACAACGATGTACAAGCACTTCACTTCCCTAGCAGCCTTGCTGGTCACCACTATTCGGCGGCCGCTCTGCACCTATCTGGTCGTGCAAGGGAAAGGGAAGCGAGGACAACCACAAACTTGTTAGATCCTTAAGTAGATATAACGCCCGCCACACAGGCGAGCAACATGTTGCGAGTCCAGCACACGTAGTGTGCGGTTGTGCTGGCGCTTGTTAACTGCTCTTATGGTGAACAAGAAAAGGAATCCCGCCTTCAACTTTTTGATATTTCAGATGTTCACGTATTTCATCTCTAATGCTTTCTAGTACCTGGCCCAGTGCTTTCGAAGAAACAATTTTTGGTTGAGGGTCTACTTGTTGGTAGTCAGACTCCCCCCCTGAAATTTCATCTACGATGCTTCTCCATAGATTAATCTGGGTTTCAGTACCGTAAAGCTCGATAGAAGATGAAATCTCAGTCCATAAAGCGGACAGCTCCTCAATAGTTAGATTGCCTACAGCTCTTAGCTGCGTGATATTGAAGTATGCCTGCTCAAGATACTCAAAGCGTTTTTCTTCTCTTAATTTCTCTTTCTCTCGCCACCGAGAAAGGCTACTGAGAATAAACCACCCAATAATTGATATAAGTGCAGGTATGGCCAATTTGGCGATACTTAAAATTTCTATATCTTTTAATATATCCATAATTTAATTATGCAGTTAACAGCTTATTAATGTGCGAGTTGTAAAATGCGCCCGGCAATGTATCACACCCAGAATGCTTTTAGATATGCGCTACAACTCACTGTAATTTATATAATTTCCGTAAATTTGGCGCATTTCGATAGAAAGGTAAAGAAGCCAAATTGAACAGCAGCCGGCAATGTATCATGTTTATTACATCTCGTGAGCTTGAGTCTTTAAGCCCATGAAATATCTACTAAATATCACATTTAATGTTGCGCTTTCAGAATCGGAAAGTAAGCCGTCTCATGTTCACCTGCTTGCATAACGGGTGTTTTCACCTATAACTGTATATAAACACAGCTATAGGAGTCGCTTATGAAGACACCAAACGATATACCCGTTTACGTTTCCCATAAAAGCGTTCGATTTATCGATCAGCTTCGTGGGTTTATTCGATATAGGGGCCTTTCCTATCAAACAGAAAAAACTTATGTGCATTGGGTTGTCAATTTTATACGCTTCAGCAAGATGGCCCACCCTCTAACGTTGTCTGAGCCAGAGGTCGAGGCTTGGCTAACTCATCTGGTCACCGATCGCAATAACTCGGCCAATACGCAGCGTATCGCCCTAAATGCCATAGTGTTTATGTATCGTGAGTTTTTACGAAAGCCTCTAACGGATTTAAACTTTAAGTACGCCAAGGTGCACCAACGAATACCAACAGTGCTATCAAACGTAGAAGCCCAAGCGATTATTGATCATGCAAAACAACCGTTTAAGCTGATGTTTTCTATTATGTATGGCTCTGGCCTGCGGCAAGCGGAGTGTTTATCTCTACGGTTATTGGATATTGATTTTGACAACCTGATATTACATGTACGGCAAGGCAAAGGGCGTAAAGACCGAACGACTTTGTTAGCACAATCTCTACTGCCAGATATAAAAGCTCAAATAGAGTTGGTAAAGCAGTTACACTGCACCGACCTAAAGAGCGGGTTAGGCAGCGTCTATCTGCCTGATGCTTTATCTAGAAAGTATCCGTCTGCCGCGACTTCGAGCAAATGGCAGTATTTGTTTCCGTCCAGCCGCCCCGGCCCCTGCCCTCGCACGAGGGAAATTAGAAGGCATCACTTACATCATACCGCTGTTACTAAGCATTTACGCAGGATTATGCGTTCACTGGACATTCCTAAACACGTTACCTGCCACACATTTAGGCATTCTTTTGCAACGCGCTTACTTGAGAGTGGCTACGACTTACGCACGATTCAGGAGCTACTGGGGCATTCTGATGTTAAAACAACTGAGATTTACACACACGTCGTAAAGCGCGGAAAGCTAGGCGTTATTAGCCCCATCGATGGAATAAGCGAAGAAAACGCAGGCTATGCTTTCGCATAGCCTGCTCGATACGTCTATTCGTAGTCACCCCGCCAACTGCCTCAGCACATAGTGCAAAATACCACCGTGGCGGTAGTAGTCCCACTCCACTTCGGTGTCGATGCGCACGCGCACTTCAAAGTTAATCTCTTTACCCTCTTTGTGTGCGGTTATGTTTATGGTTTTGGGTTCGCCTTCAATGGCGGCAAAGTCGAATACTTCTGAGCCGTCCAACCCCAAAGACTCATAACTTTCACCGTCTTTAAATTGCAGTGGCAGTACACCAAAGCCCACTAAGTTGGAGCGATGAATGCGCTCAAAGCTTTCGGCAATCACCGCTTTAATGCCCAACAAATTGGTACCTTTGGCGGCCCAGTCGCGGCTGGAACCGGTGCCGTATTCTTTACCGGCCAACACAATCAGCGGGACTTTATCGGCCTGGTATTTTTGCGATGCATCATAAATGCTCATTTGCTCGTCGGTCGGCAGATAGGTGGTCCAGCCGCCCTCGGTGCCAGGGGCCATTTTGTTTTTTAAACGCACATTGGCAAAAGTGCCGCGCACCATTACTTCGTGGTTACCGCGGCGTGAGCCGTAGCTGTTAAAGTCTTTTTGCTCAACGCCCTGACTTTTTAGGTATAGGCCCGCGGGGCTGTCGGGCTTAATGGCACCGGCCGGTGAAATATGGTCGGTGGTAATGGAGTCACCCACTTTAACCAAGCAACGTGCCTGTTGTATCGCGCCTTGTTCGGGCAGCTGCATGTTCATGCCCTCAAAGTAGGGCGGTTTTTTCACGTAGGTGGAGTCGGGCCAGGTGTAAATGTCGTCATCCGGTACCGGCAGGGCCTGCCAAGCCGGCGTGCCGGCAAATACATCGGCGTATTTTTCGCTGTACAGGCCATCGGTCATGGCGCTGCCAATGGTTTGCGCGACTTCTTGCGGCGTGGGCCAAATGTCTTTTAGATAGACCGCCTTGCCGTCTTGCGAGGTACCCAGCGGCTCGTTAAGTAAGTCGACATTCATGTTGCCCGCTAGCGCATAGGCAACCACCAGTGGCGGCGAGGCCAGGTAGTTAGCGCGCACGTCTTGGTGGATACGGCCTTCGAAGTTGCGGTTACCCGATAGCACGCCGGTCACCAACATGTTTTCGGCGCGAATAGCGTTTTGAATGGGGTCGGGCAGCGGGCCGGAGTTGCCAATACAGGTAGTACAGCCAAAACCGACAATATTAAAACCCAGCTCGGCCAGCGGCTCTAACAAGCCGGCGTTTTGCATATAGGCGGGCACCACTTGCGAGCCGGGAGCAAATGAAGTTTTTACCCAGGGTTTGCTGGTGAGCCCCAGTGCGCGCGCTTTTTCGGCCACTAAACCGGCCGCCACTAACACTGCGGGGTTGGAGGTATTGGTACAGGAGGTAATAGCGGCAATAACAACGGCGCCGGGTTGCAGGGTAAACTGCTCACCCTTGTACTCCACCGGCACACCGCCGGTATCGCCCACATTGGTATTGTCGATGGCGGTTTGCCCGCCTTCACTGGCAAAACGCTCACCATCGCTGGAGGCGAGCACCTTGCCCTGTTCTTCACGCTCTTCGGTTAACAACTGCCGGAAAGCATCTTGCGCATCGGTTAGGGCAATGCGATCTTGCGGGCGCTTGGGGCCAGCCAGACTGGGCACTACATCGCCCATGTCGAGCGTGAGAATGTCGCTGTAATCTGCCACGGGGTCATCGTCGCCACGCCACAACCCCTGAGCTTTAGCGTAGGCCTCTACCAGCTCAATTTGTTCTGCCGTGCGGCCGGTGAGCGTTAAGTAGTTAAGGGTTTCATCGTCAATGGGAAAGATACCGCAGGTGGCGCCGTATTCCGGCGCCATATTGGCGATCGTGGCTCGGTCGGCCAGTGGCAAATTGGCCAGCCCTGCGCCGAAGAATTCGACAAATTTACCCACCACACCGTGCTCGCGCAGCATTTGGGTGACGGTCAGTACCAGATCAGTGGCGGTAGCCGAGGGCGGCAGCTCGCCTTTTAGCTCGAACCCGACCACTTCTGGAATAAGCATGGTAATGGGCTGCCCCAACATGGCGGCCTCGGCCTCTATGCCACCCACGCCCCAACCGAGTACACCGAGGCCGTTAATCATGGTGGTGTGCGAATCCGTGCCCACCAAAGTATCGGGGAGCGCCAGTCGCTCGCCGCCCTGCTCTTCCACCAATACAGTTTTGGCCAGATACTCTAAATTCACTTGGTGGACGATACCGGTACCGGGCGGCACCACTCTAAAGTTAGAAAAGGCCTGCTGACCCCAACGCAAAAATTGGTAGCGCTCGTTGTTGCGCTGAAATTCAATTTCGGTATTTTTGGCCAGGGCGTTGGCTGAGCCGTAATAGTCCACCATTACCGAGTGGTCAATGACTAAGTCCACCGCCCCCAGCGGATTAATTTTGGCCGGGTCGCCTTTTAGTTCGCGCATAGCCGCGCGCATGGCGGCTAAATCGACAACGGCTGGAACCCCGGTAAAATCCTGCAACACCACGCGCGCGGGGGTAAAGTTAACCTGTTCGCTGGCCTCATCAGAGCCCTGCCAGCGGCACAGGGTGTGTATGTCTTGTTCGCTAACGTTTTTACCGTCTTCTTTACGCAATAAATTTTCTAACAGTATTTTCAGACAAAAGGGCAACCGATCGAGATTGTACTGATCGGCCAGCGCTCCTAAATGAAAATAGCGGTAGTCTTGACCTGCGACCGTCAATGTAGATTTGGCATTAAAGCTGTTTTTCACCTGAACCTCCCCGGCTGAGTTGTATTACTTGGCGCTTACTTTCCAGTTAATAAAGCAAAGAACGCGCCGCCACGTTTATCTATTAAGCGTAGGGCCAGATGGGCAGTTTTGCGAGTCGGTAGTGGCTTAAACGCCTATGGTTTTGTAAATCAGAGAAGATTTTGCAAGATTCGCCCACCCGGCAGCCGCGCTAACTTAACTGGCTAGCGCGGCTGCCGGGGCGAGGTTAGCCGTCGAAGCTTTGGTAAATGGAGCTAAAGGTCGCTTTGAGTTTGGCCAACTCGAAGGGGGGCTTAAAAAAACCGTGGTAATCACCACGCGGGTTAATAATCACAATATTACCGGAGTGATCGACGGTGTAATCATCGCCTTGGGTGACTTTGCTAAAGGCAACATTCACTTGGTTGGCAAAGCGCCGCATGGTTAAAAACTCACCGGTTACGCCGATAAAGTCGTCACCAAAGTACGCCACATACTCTTTCATAATGGCGGGGGTATCGCGCGCGGGGTCTAAACTAAACAGCATAACTTCGGTATCGGCGGCAATGGGTTCAGGCAGTGCGCCCATTAAGCGCGACATTTCGGCCATAGTTGTGGGGCAAATGTCCGGGCAATGTGTAAACCCGAAAAACAACAGCGACCAATGGCCTTTAAAATCATCTTGGGTGAATGTCTCGCCATTTTGATCGAGTAGTTCAAAGGCCTCAAAGCGGCGCGGCTGTTCAAAAATCAAAGCGCCATTGATACGCAACTCGTCATTACTCATAACCCGTGGGGTGACAAGTTTATTCACCACCAGCGCCACGGCAGCGGCCATAAACACCACACAGGCGAAAATTGTCCAGCGTATGTTACGGGCAGTATTTTGCGTATCACTCATGCTATTGACTCCGTTAAATTCCCAGCGGATGGGTAGGCAACAAATAGTGGTCGGCCAACATCACCACAAATAATGCCATTAAATAAATGATCGAGTATTTAAAGGTCTCCATCCCCAATCCTTCGCGCTTGCTGACCATTAACATAAACGACCAGTATAAAAATCCCGCGCCTAATATGAGCGTGCCAATCAAGTAGATCCAACTCATCATGCCGGTAATAAAGGGCAGTAAGGTCACCAAAATCATAATGATGGTGTATAGAAAAATATGCAGCTTGGTGTATTTTTCGCCGTGGGTAACCGGCAGCATAGGGACACCCGCTTTGGCGTAATCGTCTTTGCGGTGCAAGGCCAAAGCCCAAAAATGCGGGGGCGTCCAGGCAAATATGATGAGCACTAATAACAATGCGTGGCCATCGAGCGTACCGGTTACGGCCGTCCAACCCAGCAGCGGCGGCGCGGCACCAGCGATACCGCCAATAACAATATTCTGCGGTGTGGCGCGCTTTAAAAACAGCGTATAAACCAAAGCGTAACCGAGCAACGACACCAAGGTTAAGACGGCCGTCAGGGTATTGATGAATATCACCAACAGCGCCATGCCCAGCGCGCCAATCACACCGGCAAATACCAGAGCCTGCATCGGCCCGACCCGCCCTTTGGCAACCGGACGATTGTGAGTACGCGCCATTTTCTGGTCGATGCCTTTATCCACCAGGTGGTTGACTGCCGCTGCCGAGCCCGCGCACAAAGCAATACCCAGGTTGCCAATAATCAATACATGCAAAGGTACCATACCAGGTACCGCCAATAGCATGCCGATAACCGAGGTTAGGATCATTAACATAACCACTTTGGGCTTGGTTAATTCATAATAATCGCGCCAGCTGGGCGATTGTTCAACGGCTTGGGTGTGGCTCATGCAGCAGTTACTCGTTTATTCATTTATGGGTTTTCACTTACTGTGGTATCGCTACTTTGGCTGTATAGACACGGTGCGTCAAGGTTACCATGCACAGCAACAATAAAGCGCCTACAGCATTGTGAGCAACAGCAATGGCCAGCGGTAAGTGAGCCATTACATTGGTGATGCCCAAGGTAATTTGCGCGGCCAGAACCGTGGCCAACACCAGCCCCATTGGACGCGCCACTCGCACCTGCAATAAGCGGCGCAACAGCAGTAATAACGTTAAGGTCACCACAATAGCCCCGAAGCGGTGCGCCATATGAATAGCCGTGCGAGCATCGCCTTCCAGCAGCCCACCTAAGTAATTGGGGCCGATGGTTTGCGTTAAATTAAATCCGCGCACAACATCCATTTCTGGCCACCATTGGCCGTGGCATGTTGGAAAGTCGGTACACGCTAGAGCGGCGTAGTTAGAGCTGGTCCAACCACCTAATGCAATCTGTAGGGTAACCAATACTAACGCCAACACAGTTAAGGGCTTGAGCGATTGTAGTGTTAGGTGCTGTTGGGTCACCCAGCGCCAAGGTCCCAAGCGCTGTACCAATAACCAGAGCAAGCTTAAAGTGGCAAAACCGCCCAATAGGTGTGCGGTGACGATTTGTGGCCATAGCTTTAGTGTTACCGTCCACATACCAAAGGCGGCCTGAATTATCACCAACACCAGCAAACCAACTGTATGCCAACGTGGCACTTCTGTACGGGTTTTGCTGGCCTTGCGCCAGGTTACAATGGTTAAGCCCAAAATCAATAAACCGAGCGCTCCGGCAAAATGGCGATGAACCATTTCCGGCCAGGTTTTATCGTGCTCAACCGGCGATTCAGGAAAAAGTGCTTCGGCAGCTTCGACATGATCGGCCGTTGTCGGCCAGGTCAGGTGGCCATAGCAACCGGGCCAATCTGGACAGCCCAGCCCGGCATCCGCCAGTCGGGTAAATGCGCCGAGCACCACGACTAAAGAGGCCAGCGCGGTGGCCAGTAGTGCTATTCTAAATCCCCACACCCATCTTTCATTAGTCATCGTTCGCCCTAATCTTCGTATGACGTTTTCAACATCTTTTTAATATCTTTTAACAGCTCACCGCCTTGGTCGTCGCGGTGATATGCCATCATTAAATAGCCTTCTTGATCCATTAAAAAATATCGGCCTGCTTTCACGCTATTGTCTGCAAAGTTGGTGGCAGCTAATGCCGAGTTAAATTCTGTATTGGCAACTTGCATGACTCGCAGCTTTGGATGCTCTTGAGCGATATGCTCGGCTAATTCAGGCGATAAATCATCGTCCAGTAATAAATAAATACGCTCCACCCGACGCGCTTTTTCATTCAAGCGAATATGTACTTGGCGTGTTAAGTAAAGATTCTCCATACATATCGAGTCACACTGGGCATGGCCAGGTATCACATAGCGCCAGCGTTTTTCTTCGCTTTTAATGTCCCACTCGGCGCCATCGGATAAACGCGGAGTCAGCTCACTTAACAATTGCGGAGGCTGTAATAAAACACCTTTATTGACTGTGCCCTGGGGCATGCCCCAACCGGTATGGTAAATGGTATAAGCCGCAACCATGGGCAGTGCAACCACTAACATCAGCAGTACTGCTTGAATTTGCCCCCGGCGTTTACTTTTTTTAGCAGACATAGTCTTATTTTACCTCGTTGTTTTTTCTGTATTGCCACACACTGGCAATATTGGTATTGGCAATTATAGAGAGCACGAATAACGCCAAGGCCATCGCGAACCACTGCACCGCATAGCCGGTGTGCTTGCTAGATTTCATATTCACGGCCTTCCACTCGGTACGCAGGGCTCCAACACTGGCCGAATCAATATTTAAATAATACGATCGGGCTTGCTTACTCGTACCCAGCATTTCTTGTGGTGCAATTTGAGTAATAATTTTTGGCCACTGTTCCGATTGACTTTTGGCACTCAACATTGGGTGATCCGATAGAGCTGCCACCGAAGCAAACACGGTGTGTTCCCCGATCAATGGCTCAATACTGGGTATTTGCTCACGCTTGGCCGGTGCTTGCACCCAGCCCCGATTGACCAAGACTTCAAATCCATTGGTTAATCGTAGCGGTTGCACCACCTCATAGCCCACACGCCCTCCGCGTTGTCGGTTGTCCACTAACCATATTCGATTATTATCAAACCGGCCTCGGGCAATGACACGTGTATAGGGCGCCAGTTGAGTTTGCCAGTCGAGGTTAATGGGCGCCTGAGTTTGTCGTGCATTGAGTGCCGCTTCTATGGATCGTTTTTCCTCGGCACGACCCAGCTGCCAAACACCCAGTGAAATGAGCGCTGGTAATAATACTAACGACAATATCACCAGAGGGATATTGGGCGTGAATTTTAACTGGGGTGATGGTGTGGGTGTCACAGTGATACCTACTTGTGCTGCGATCCCGAGCCGGGTTAATCCGTAGGTGACTATTGCCAGTGGCAGGGGTATGCTGCCCGTTCCCAATAACACGAATTAGGGCGATTTTCAGGATTTTGCTATGTGGTTGAAAATTATCATTCTCATTTTATTTGTTGGCGTCGTACTCAGCTTGAGTGCGGGCCTAAATTTTTTATTGCGCGATGCCGGTGTTCCCGATTCTAAACGCACACTCTACTCGCTGGGCGTGCGTATAACGCTGGCGGTACTGATGATGATCTGCGTCGGTTACGGTTTTTACACCGGTATTCTTACCGATAGCGCACCCTGGGATCAGCATTTACGCTAACCTCAGGGCATTCAATCTTTAACCAAATACGTACACGGCAAAGAACAAGCCGACCCAAACGACATCGACAAAGTGCCAGTACCAACTGGCCGCTTCAAAACCAAAATTATCGTCGGGCTTGAAGTGGCCTTTGGTGACCGATCGCAACCACATAATCAGCAGCATCATGGTACCCATGGTGACGTGTGCACCGTGAAAACCTGTCAGCATAAAGAAAGTGGAGCCGTAGATGCCAGACTCAAGCGTTAAGCCCAGTTCGGTATAGGCGTGAATATATTCTTCCGCTTGTAATATTAGGAAGATAACCCCTAACAATACGGTCAAGCCCAGCATAATATTAAACTGCTTACGCTTGTTGTTTTTAATAGCGGTATGGGCAAAATGTACCGTCACACTGGAGGTCATCAAGATAGCGGTGTTCCAAAATGGCAGCCAGCTTAATAAGCCGCCAAAGCCTGGCCAGCTCATATTCTGCTCTGGGCCTTTGCGCAGAGCCTCTTCGCCGTTAACGGCCATGTCGGGGGTGGTCATCAGCGGCCACTGGGCTTCAAATCCGGGCCACAGTAATTCACTGCTGACACCGCCATCACCTTCACCGGCAAGCCAAGGCACTGCCAGAGTGCGAATATAAAACAAGGCGCCAAAGAAGGCGGCAAAAAACATAACCTCGGAAAAGATAAACCAGCCCATGCCAATAACATAGGATTGTTTTAGCTGCGGGCTGTTCTTTCCTGCCATATTCTCGCTAATGACAATACTGAACCAATTCCATAATACGGCGGCAAACATTAAGCCACCGGCAAAAAATAGCCAGGTGCCATAGGAATTACCATTTATCCAATTGGCCGCACCAAATACCGTTAAAAACAGGCTAAAACTGGCAAAAATCGGCAGCTTACTCTGTTCCGGTACGTAGTAGGTTCCTCCACTCATAATTCTACTCCCCGCGCAAAATGTTATTGTTCTGCGGTTAATGTTACTGGCCCTGCTTCGGCCATGCTTAACAACTCTTCTTTGCTAAATCGGTCGGTGGCATCAAACAATGTATAACTTAACGTAATTGTTTTGATGTATTCGGGCAGGTCTTGATCGACGATAAAATACATCGGTAGAACTGCTTCGGTACCGGCCAACAGCGCCTGTTGGTTAAAACAAAAACACTCTGTTTTGTGAAAATAACTGGCCGCTTTGTATGGAATCAAAGAGGGTACGGCCTGCCCGATCATATCTCTACCGGTGGTGTTTTTTGCCAAGTAGTTAATCCGCGTTTGTTCACCTGGATGAACCGTCACGGTTTTCACTTCTGGGCCAAACTGCCAGGGCATTCCCTCATTGTTGGTGGCGACAAACTGTATCTTAATTTCACGGCTGGTATCGATTTTCACATCCACCGCTTGATACTGATCGCCGGTTTTTCCATTTAAACCTGTTATTTCACAAAACGCATCGTACATTGGCGGCATAATGAAGATTGCAAAAACAAACATGAAGCTGACGATAGCGGTTAGTTTCACCGTTAATCGGGTATTGGGATTTTCCGGCAACCACTTCATGTTTATTTCTCAACCGCGCGCCTAGGCGATGGGTTATTTCAACTCCGGTGGTGTTGAAAAGGTGTGGTAAGGCGCCGGTGACGCAACTGTCCACTCCAAACCTTCTGGGTTTTCCCACACTTCGTCGGTGGCTTTTTTGCCCGAAACGATGGTTGCAATGACGTTGTACAAGAACATTACCTGAGCGGCACCAAACAAGAAGGCACCCACTGAAGAGATCATGTTCCAGTCGGCAAACATCATGTTGTAATCGGGAATACGACGCGGCATACCCGCTAAGCCCGAGAAGTGCATAGGGAAGAAGGTGACATTCAGGCCGATAAACGCCAGCCAAAAATGCATTTTACCCATGGTTTCGTTGTACATGTTGCCGCACCACTTGGGCAGCCAGTAGTACACGCCGGCGGTGATCGAGAAGATCGCACCGGGCACCAGAACATAGTGGAAGTGAGCGACCACAAAGTAGGTATCGTGATACTGGAAATCCGCCGGCGCTATGGCAAGCATCAGACCCGAGAAACCACCAATGGTAAACAAAATCACAAAGGCAATTGAGAACAACATCGGCGTTTCAAAGGTCATGGCGCCGCGGAACATGGTCGCCACCCAGTTAAAGATTTTCACCCCGGTAGGTACCGCAATCAGCATGGTCGCCCACATAAAGAAGAGCTCACCGGCGATGGGTAAGCCCACGGTAAACATATGGTGCGCCCAAACTACAAAGCTCAAAAAGGCAATGGCGGCTGTGGCATACACCATAGAGGCGTAACCGAACAGTGGCTTGCGCGCGAAGGTTGGGATAATCGCGCTGACAATACCGAAGGCCGGCAAGATCATGATGTACACCTCGGGGTGACCGAAGAACCAGAACACGTGCTGGAACAGAACCGGATCACCACCACCGGCGGCATCAAAGAAGCTGGTGCCGAAGTGGATGTCCATTAACATCATGGTGACCACACCAGCCAGCACGGGCATTACCGCGATCAGCAAGAAAGCCGTGATTAACCAAGTCCAAACAAACAGTGGCATCTTCATGTAGGTCATGCCAGGAGCGCGCATATTGACGATGGTGGCGATGATATTAATGGCCCCCATAATCGAGCTGGCGCCCATGATGTGCACGGCAAAAATAAAGAAGGTCACCGAGGGGGGTGCATAGGTGGTGGACAGTGGTGCGTAGAACGTCCAGCCGAAGTTGGGTGCCCCGCCTTGCATAAACAAGGTGGACGACAACATGGCGAACGCGAACGGCAGAATCCAGAAGCTCCAGTTATTCATACGTGGCAAGGCCATATCTGGCGCGCCAATATGCATAGGAATCATCCAGTTTGCCAAGCCAACAAAGGCGGGCATCACTGCACCGAACACCATCACTAAACCGTGCATGGTGGTCATTTGGTTAAAGAAATTAGGTTCAACGATTTGCAGCCCGGGTTGGAACAACTCGGCGCGAATCACCAGGGCGAATATGCCACCCAAAAAGAACATTGCAAAACTGAACCACAAGTACATGCTACCGATGTCTTTGTGGTTGGTGGTATACAACCAGCGCGTAATACCTTTTGCGGGACCGTGAGCCATTGTCTACCTCCTATTTGCCCTGTTTATGATTATAAATATCGAGCGGCTGAGCGAGATCGCCCATGTTATTTGCCCAAGCATTACGTTCGTAAGTGACGACGGCGGCAATGTCGACTTCTGACAACTGCTCGCCAAAGGCCTGCATGGCCGTACCGGGAACACCATTCACTACTACATCAATATGTTGTTCAATCGGTCCGACCGTAATGCCTTCTTTCAAACTAGGGAAGGCACCCGGAACCCCTTCACCACTAGCCTGGTGGCAAGCGGCACAAGAGCGGTTATACACTTCTTCGCCTTTGGCGTAGAGCTCATCAAAGGTAAAGGTTTTTTCGGTCAGCTCGGCTAGGGCGGCAGCGGCGGCTTTTTTCTCTTCCAGCCAAGCGCGGTAGTCAGCTTCGGATTTGGCTTCCACCACAATCGGCATAAAGCCGTGATCTTTACCGCACAATTCGGCGCACTGGCCTCGGTAGACACCCGGCTCTTCGATCACAGCCCAAGATTCGTTGGTATAGCCTGGAATCGCATCGCGCTTAACACCAAAAGCCGGCACCCACCAGTTATGAATGACATCGTTGGCGGTGACGATAAAGCGGACTTTTTTATCCACGGGCAACACCAGAGGCTCATCCACCTCAAGTAGATAATTGGGGTTTTTCTCGGCAAAACCGGTGATTTCGTCGCGCGGGGTGGAGAGGTTACTAAAAAAACTAACGTCTTCGCCTAAAATTTCGTATTTCCAGCGCCACTGATAACCGGTGATCAATACATCCACTTGTGACTCGGAAGTATCGTAGAGTTCGATTAGGGATTTTGAGGCGGGGATGCCCATGGCGATTAGAATTGCGAATGGAATTGCCGTCCAGGTAAGCTCAAGTATTGTGCTTTCATGGAAGTTGGCGGGTTTTACACCCCGAGACTTGCGATGTACAAACATGCTGAAAAACATGATGCCAAACACAACCACACCGATGCCGACACACCACCAGAACATCAGCATATGAAGTCCGTGTATGTCTTGACTGACCGGCGTCACCCCCCGGGTCATATTGAACTTCAACTGCTCAGTTTGCTCTGCTAGCACCCAGTTGGATGACAACAGCACCGCGAAACCAAGCAACCAGGCACAAAGGCCACGTGCTGTTTTCAACATTGCCCATCTTCTCCGTTTAGTTTCATTATGCTTATTATTAGGCAGGCACATTCGTTGCCTGCATGATTTTACTGCTCGTGAGTGGCCTAGATCACGGTATGCTAGCCAGCCACACAGCCAAACACTTTATGCGGAGTGACCGCCACAAGTGTTTTTATTTATAGAGCCTGTCACTCTTATACCAGAGGCACAACCTGCACTAATCCTGCGCCACTAACTGAGTAGCAACTGATTAAGAGCCGCCTATAGACAGCTGAGACGCGGTTAAATGTTACCCAAACGAGAACCCAACCCAGCGGGTTGTGGTGACAAGCCACCACTCGTTTATTAGGAGCAACTAAACGAGACTCCAAGCGCCTTAAACACAGTCACAACAGTATTTACTGAAACAGTAGATACTGGGCCTAGCTTATTGGGTACCAGCGAAGAAATTCGGAAGGGTACGACAAATAAACTGCGGCAAATCGTCGCAACTACAGATTTTATAAGGCCATAGCGCGGCACAAAAGTCAATATCTTTATCGCATTTCACACGCACTATAGTCTGTGAGAAAATAGGTTTTTTCAGCCAAATTCTGGCCAACTTCCGCCAATGAGCGCAACTTTGTCTATATTTTCCCGCTGGCGCCAAACCAGTTCTGGCATCTGGCCACTGGTGTGGCCAATCATGCTGACCAACCTATCCGTTCCCTTATTGGGTACTGTCGATACGGCCATATTGGGTCACCTTCCATCGGCCGCCCACTTGGGGGCCGTAGCGGTTGGAGGCAGCATCATCACCCTCGTATTTTGGTCGTTGGGTTTTTTACGAATGGGCACCACCAGCTTGGTGGCCCGTGCCGTGGGCGGCCAAAACTGGGACGAAACGTTAACTCTGTGGCTCCGCTCAGCGATACTGGCGCTCGCGCTGGCCTTTGCCTTAGTGTTGGCCAGTGGCTGGATAATAAAGTTCGCTCTGTTGTGGATGCAGCCGGCTCCAGAAACGTTAGAGCTGGCCAAGCGATACTGTCAAATTCGCTTTTACAGCGCTCCGGCCACATTGCTTAATTACACCATTATTGGTTGGTGTATTGGCCAGCAAAATACTCGCAGCCCGCTAATCATTTTATTTTTCACCAATGCACTTAATATTGCTCTTGATTGTCTTTTTATTTTAGGGCTCGGTTGGGCCAGTGACGGCGCCGCTTATGCCAGCATGCTTGCCGAGTACAGTGGGCTTACCTGCGGCCTTTATTTATTGCGCCGCCACTTATCAGCTTTAACCTTAACCAACTCGATTCGTGAGCACTGGCAACGATTGTGGGCCTGGCGAGAATACGTGCCGCTATTGACCATTAACCGACATTTGTTTATTCGCACAGCGTGCCTCTTAGGTGTATTTACGTTCTTCACAGCTCAAGGCGCCCGGGCCAGCACCACTATTGTTGCCGCGAATGCCATTTTATTGCAGCTATTAATGATAACTTCCCACGCGCTTGACGGTTTCGCTCACGCCGCCGAAGCCTTGTGCGGTAAAGCGGTTGGCGCCAATAACCAACACGAGTTAAAACGAATTATTAATGCCACTACGATTATGGCCGCGGCCAGCGCTTTTTTGATCAGCGTTGTGTTTTGGTTGGGCCAAGAGCCTTTGTTACAACTTTTTACACAATTGCCTGAGGTTTTGCTTGAGGCAAATCGACAATACCCGTGGATGATTGCATTGCCGTTATTGGCAGTTTGGAGTTATCAACTGGATGGTATTTTTATTGGCATGGGCATGACTCGTGCCATGCAAAACACCATGCTCGGCTGCATGCTTATCGTGTTTTTCCCCGCTTGGTGGTTAAGCACAAGCTGGGGTAATACTGGGCTCTGGTTAGCTTTTTGTCTTTTTAACGTCAGCCGCGGCTTATTTATGGCGGGGGTATTGTTCATCAATCCACCTGCGAAATTTTTATCAACGCGCTGATGTTTTAAACGTCGCTGGCACACATAACTCTTTAGGTTAAATCGCGCGGTTATACCTATTTGTATAATTCCGGCTAGTGCTAATAAGATTTTAATCTCTCTGCAAACTTGCATTAGTGCTTATTTATATTACTTTTTAAGCAACTCCGTTGTTTTCATAAGGAAACCGAATGCACGCCCCTGACAATTTCAATCACGCAAGCGAGACGCCCATGGCTGGCAGACACTCGGACACCGCCACCTTTCAGGGACAGATTGGACGCATTCGGGACATTGTAGAACATGCCATTGAGCAACCAAGAGGGACGACGTCTTTGGTGGAACGCTTGGCGGACCGCACCTCTTCTTTACATGCCTCTATCAGTTTGCCGGCCGACTCAGCACCTTTATTACTGGCCGATTTTGTGGTGCGCTATATCGAACATGTACCCGATTTTGTTGAAGCCATTTATGAAATGGCTGCCGACTCTGAACTACTGCCACAAGTGCAACCTTTACTGACTATTGCCACCGATTACTTCCTCAAACCACCCGACTTAATCACCGAGCACAGCCCACTCGAATCACTGCTGGACGAAGCCTATTTGGCTCATCGTTTACTGGAGGAAATTAACGATCGATTTATTTTGCGCTGCGGCCAACCGCTAGTGCCTATGGACACGACACGCGCCAATTTAATCGCACACGAATTGATTGGCGAGCCTTTTGCCAACGAGCTGGATCAGGCAGTCATTTTTTCCGCTGAGTTATTGTTAAGTGAGTACAGTTTTTCTGGCGCCGCCTTTGACAAGTTTTTTGCCCGCCACCAGCAAAGTGGTTGGTCGGTAGAAATATCTCGCTGGCCTTGCCTGGCGTCAGACAGGGCCATTTTTCTTAATTTCGATCGCGAGCGATTGTAAGAACAGTTTGATTATTGATCCGACAGCTTAACGATGTTGACCACTTCGGTGGGCACAGTGTGCTTCTGCGCATTAACACGAGTCTCTAATTCTTTGGCGGCTGAAGTAAAGTGCATTTCATCCTGAAAACCGCAGGCAACACATTCGCGATAATCCTTTCCGTCTTTCGAGTAGACTTTAATACGATCTAGAGCTTCGCATTTAGGGCAAATGGCCCCGGCTAAAAACCGGGGGGTTTCGCTATAACTGCTCATGATGCCTCCGCGATAAGTCCACTGTGTTTTAACAGCGGCTCAATTGAGGGTTCGCGCCCACGAAAGCGAATAAACAGTTGCATGGGCTCGGCCGAACCACCTTGCTCTAAGATTGACTGCATAAACCGATGGCCGGTTTGATTGTTAAAAATACCTTCTTCTTCAAACGCAGAAAAGGCATCGGCCGATAACACTTCCGCCCACTTATAGCTGTAGTAACCCGCCGCGTAGCCACCGGCAAAGATATGGCTAAAACCGTTTTCGAACCGGTTAAACGCCGGTTGCGGAACAACTGCCACCTCGCGCCGAACGTCATCCAACAGCACGGCTGCTGGCACTGGGTTAAGAGGGTTGTATTCGGCGTGCAGGCGAAAATCAAACAGCGAGAACTCAAGCTGACGCATCATTTGCATGCCCGACTGAAAGTTCTTCGCCGCCAACATTTTATCAAGTAGCGCCTCCGGCAGTGGCTCGCCGGTTTCAAAGTGGCCGGACATTTTACCTATTACTTCTTTCTGCCAGCACCAATTTTCTAAAAACTGACTGGGCAGTTCGACGGCATCCCAAGCCACCCCATTAATACCGCTAACGGCCGCAACATCAATGGCGGTTAGCATGTGGTGAAGGCCGTGACCAAACTCGTGGAATAAGGTGGTGACTTCGTCGTGAGTCAACAGTGAAGGCGTATCGCCCACCGGCGGAGTAAAGTTACAAGTTAAAAAGGCAACCGGCAATTGCAGACCCGATTCGGTTTGACGGCGCACACGGCAATCCGCCATCCAAGCGCCGCCGCGCTTGTGTTCGCGAGCAAACAAATCGAGATAAAAGCTCGCCACCTGCTCACCGTTGCGGTAAATCTGGTAAAAACGAACATCCGGGTGCCAGCTAGCAAATGCCGCCACCGGAACAATGTCGATATCAAACAACCGGGCTACTACATCGAACATTCCGCTAATGACTTTTTCGGCTGGGAAATAAGGACGCAGCTCTTCCTGTGAAATATCGTATTTTTGCTTGCGCAGCTTTTCACTGTAATAGGCTAGGTCCCAGGCCTGTAAATCGTCACACCCCTGCTCGGTCGCAAATTGTTTAAGTTCGGCCACATCTTGCAGAGCTTGCGGGCGAGACTTTTCCGCCAGCTCGTGTAAAAAACCCAATACTTGTTCGGGACTATCGGCCATTTTAGTGGCCAGCGAGCGCTCGGCGTAGCTGGCAAAGCCGAGCAGCTGCGCCTGCTCGTGGCGCAGCTTAAGTGTTTCGGCAATCAACGCCGTATTGTCCCACTCTGCGGCGCTACTGCCATCGGCTTTTTTACCATCGGAACTGGCCCGGGTGACAAATGCCCGATACATTTTTTCCCTCAGGGTGCGGTCATTAGCGTACATCATGACCGCCAGATAAGAGGGAAAATCCAGAGTAACAACATATCCCGATAGTGGGTTGTCTTGATCATCCTGCTTTTGTTCGGCTGCCTGACGCGCTTGCGCGATGGCCGACTCGGGCAAGCCGGCGAGAGAATCTGCGCTGTCGAAGTGCAAATACCAAGCCCCGGTGGCATCAAGCACATTGTTGGCAAAACGGGTGGACAGCTCAGACTTTTGTCGGGAGATATCGGCAAAGCGCTGCTTGTCTTCACCATCCAGTGCGACACCGCCCAAGACAAAGTCGCGCAGGGCATTATCAACCACTTTTTTCTGGGCGGTACTCAGCGCTGAATACTCATCACTCTCTGCCAGAGCTTTGTAGGCGTTGTACAAGTCGCGATTTTGCGACACCTCGGTGCTGTACTCGGTCAACAAAGCTATGCTGGTGTTGTAGGCTTCGCGTAACTCTGGCGAATTAACCACCGCATTTAAATGACTCACCGGCGAGAAAGCGCGCTCCAGCCTGTCATCTTCAGCCTCCAGCGGCGCGACCAGACTGTCCCAGGTGGGCTTATCGTTACCGGCCAATAACCGCTCCAAATGCGCTCGCCCCTCGGCGATAAGATGCTCGACAGCAGGCACAATATGCTCGGGTTTTATTTCGTCAAACAGGGGCAGTGGCTGATCGCTCAGCAGGGGGTTTTGCGCTAGGGAATCGGTCATTTTTCCTCCGGTTTAGGGCCCACAGCCGTTATACTCTGGGGCCGATATTAAATAGGGTATGTTCAGGCTTATTTTCGACCCAGAGCCTGGCTCACCCCTTATACTGGCTATGATACACCGCTTAGCAGAGGTACCCACTATGAATTCCACCACGACAGCGGATAACATTCGTTCGTTTCAAGGTCACCACCCCCAGTTGGGCGAGCGGGCCTTTGTCGACCCCAAAGCGCTGATAATCGGCGATGTCAGTATTGGCGCAGACTCCTCCGTCTGGCCTTTTGCTGTGGCACGCGGTGATATGCACTCTATACGTATAGGCGAACGCACCAGTATTCAAGACAACACGGTACTGCATATTACCCATGCCGGACCATTTAACCCCGAGGGCTATCCGTTGACTATTGGCTCGGATGTGACGGTAGGCCACAGCGCCTGCCTGCACGGCTGTACCATCGGCGATCGGGTACTGGTGGGCATTGGCGCTACTATTTTGGACGGGGCCATCATTGAGAGCGAAGTGGTCATCGGGGCCGGCACCCTGGTGCCGCCGGGCAAACGCTTGGAGTCCGGCTATGTGTATATGGGCAGCCCCGCCAAGCAGGTGCGCCTGTTAAACGACAAAGAGCGCGACTTTTTCTGTTATTCGGCCAACAATTACGTCCGTCTTAAAGATCAGTATTTAGCCGAAGTGTAATTAACCGCAATCAACAAGGTTCAATCACCTATACTGAATTCACACGACGTTAGAGCAAGGAATATATGTTAATCAGCAACTTGGAAGTAGTGCCCGGCCGCCGGGTTAAAGAGCATTTGGGACTGGTGCAAGGCAGTACGGTGCGCGCCAAGCATGTCGGGCGCGATATCGCCGCCAGTTTTAAAAATGTATTTGGCGGTGAGTTACAAGGCTATACCGAACTGCTCAACGATTCGCGCGAGGAAGCCATGGCACGCATGCAGGCGCAAGCACAAGCCATTGGCGCCAACGCTATTTTGAATGTGCGTTTTTCCACCAGCTCGGTGGCTCAGGGCGCCAGTGAATTATTTGTTTACGGCACCGCCGTTGAGCTAGCGTAAGCCGTGTCTGCCGCACTAATGCAGTTTATTGGGCCACTGGTACTCTTTTCTATTTTGATGCTCTGTGGGCTTATTTTTGGCTCTATTGCTGAAAAGCGTCACTACCAAAGTATTCGTCAGCGCGAGCGGGCACTGGTGGGCATCTTAACCTACCCCCAGCGCCTACCGCCGCCACAACTACCAGCGCCCACCACAGCGCTGGTAGTTGGCTCGGTGGTGATTTCCGCCGATTACTTCAAGCGCTTTATCGCCGTGCTGCGCATGCTGGTAGGCGGGCGTTTAGACACCTACGAAACCTTGCTCGATCGTGCCCGGCGCGAAGCAATTTTGCGTATGAAAGAGCAAGCAGAGCAACTGGGGGCGCAAAGCGTTTTTAATATGAAGTTACAAACCGCCGCCATTGCCGGGCGCAGCGCCCGGGCAGGCACCGCTTGCCTGGAGGTGGTGGCCTATGGCACCGCGCTCATTCCCCCTCATGGCCTATCACAACCGCCTACCACCTGAGCATATTAATGCTCAAAGTGGTCCATGGCTGGCGGACTTACTGCGCCGTTTAGCCATGGTGATCGGCGTTTTTGCTGTTCTTTTCTGGCTATTACTACTGTTACTGACTGAACTTACCCGCTTAACCCCTTTTGCCTGGGAGCGCACCTTAACCGAGCAGTGGCAAATATCATCAGGCACAGACTCACCCGCTTACCTGCAAACATTAACCGAGCAAATCGCCCAAGCGGGCGGACTAGACCCAGAAATCACTTTTACCCTACACCGAAACAACTCTGAGGCTATCAATGCCTATGCCACCCTAGGGGGACATATAGTGATATTTGATGGACTGCTCTGTGAAATGAACTCTGAACAAGCGCTTGCCTTTGTCCTCGCCCACGAGCTTGCCCATCTACACCTGCGCCACCCTATTCGCTCGGCCGCACAGCAATTGGGACTCTCGCTTTCGGTAGCTCTATTGTTTGGCCAGAGCAACGCTGGCCAATTAGCGGGGCTCAGCGGCTCATTGGCACTGCTCAGCTATTCACGCGAGTTTGAACGAGAGGCGGATGCCTGGGCGTATCAGGCTCTATTACGTCATTACGGACACATTAATGGCAGTGGCGATTTGTTTGAAATGATCAGCGAACAAGACGCACAAACGCTTAGCTGGTTGACCACTCACCCCCACAGTGACCACCGACAACAACGAAGACTCAAGCTTGCCGAGCAACACAATTGGCCAACCGCGGGCCAACTCACGCCTCTTAAAGTGGGGCTTCTCTGTAACAGGGATTAATAGCTGGGTGGTTTAGGCAGGTAGTTTTGCGAGAACACTTCCGGGGGTAAAGGCTTGTCGAATAAATAGCCTTGAATCAATATTTCATCGTACTGTGCCAGCCACTGTGCTTGCGCGTCTGTCTCAACGCCTTCGGCCACAATCAACAGGTTCATATTGCGAGCAATGGCAATAATAGAAGCCACCATGGCAGCATCTTGGGGGTCGATGGTGATATCGTCGATAAAGGATTTATCGATTTTGACTTTATTTACCGGCAGCCGCTTGAGATAACTCAGTGAACTGTAACCAGTGCCGAAATCATCCAGAGCAAAAGTGATACCTTCGTTCTGCAGTTTGCGCATTTTATCCACTACCTCATCGAGGTTGTGGAGAGCCGCGCCCTCGGTAATTTCAAACTCTAAACAACTGCCGGGTAATTTGTATTTGCGCAATACGGAAATACATTTGCCCACAAAGTCTGCATCGTACAATTGCCGCTCGCTGATATTGACCGCTATTCGCATATCAGGTGGGAAGCGCCCCTGCTCTTTATGACGACGAATAAACTGGCACACATCATCCAATAATTGCATACCGACTAGATTGATCATCTCTGAGTTTTCTAAAAACCCGATAAACTCCCCCGGTGATACCACACCGCGCATAGGGTGGAACCAGCGGATGAGCGCTTCGCCCCCTACCAGTGAGCGTGCGTGTAGATCTATCAGCGGTTGCAAGTAAAAAGAAAAATGGTGTTCTTGATAGGAGAGCCTGATATCGGATTCCAATTGCAGTAGCCGGTTTACTTCCGCTGCCATTTGCGGCTCGAATACTTGAACCGCCCCACTGGCACGACGCTTGGCCTCATTCAGAGCGGTATCGGCTTGCGACAATAAGGTTTCGACCGTGACATCCCCTAAAGGGTAAAGGGCTATGCCCACGGTTGCCTGTACCGCAAAGTCTTGGTTGGCTAGGGTTACCGGCTCATTGATGGTTTGTAAAAACCGCTCGGCAACTTGCTCCGCGCGACTGCGCGCTTCTTCTTGTGTGGTACCCACTTCTGGCATACTGAGGATAAATTCATCACCACCCAAACGGGCCAGTGTCTCAGGCTCACGCACCTTTTTTGCCATGCGCTCAGATAAATGCAGCAAGAGTTCATCGCCCAGCGAATGGCCCATAGTATCGTTGATACGCTTAAACTCATTTAAGTCAATAAGCACCAGTGCGCCGTAGCGGTTGCTGGCCTTGCAGCGATGAATATCCTCTTGCAGCTGCTCCAGTATTTTATTGCGATTGGCAAGCCCGGTCAGGGTGTCGCAATAGGCCAAATACTCAACTCGCTCCTCAGCTTCCACCAACTCGGTAATATTATTCAAAACAACGATTACACGGGTGATATGTTCGGAGACAAAGGGCACTAACGACATTTGCATAATGTGGCTTTCATTGTGAAGACCACTGAAATGCTGCTGGCGATTAAAGACGGGGGCCTGCTTTCTTCCCACGCGCTGCAACAACGCTCGAATTTGCTCGCTTTCTTCAATACCGCATTCGGTAATCAAATCAAAATAATTGCTCGCCTGATCGGCCCCGAAATAACGCTTAAATGCCTGATTATAAAACAACAAAGTTCCTTCTAAATCCACCGCAAATACTTGATTGGGGCTGGCATCTAAAATCAGGCTCAGTTGTTGTTGCTGTTGTTTGAGCTCGGCGTGTTTTTCATTAAAGTTATCCAGCAAACGGTTGGCTGAATTAACGATATAACCCAACTCATCGTGCTCATGTTTACGCAGATGAGGAATATTGCTAACCGGAACCCGAGCGTGATCCAGCGCGGCAAATCGGGTAGCTAGGGTAACCAGTGGGCGGGTCAATAAAAAGTGATACACCATCACTAAAACCAAGGCGATACCGAAATTGCGCACCGAACCTGTCAGTAGAACCCGCCAAGCTCGATGATAAAAAGGGTTGAGCGCTCGATCTTTATTCAGCTCCAGCTTTAGCATTCCCATTACCATGCCATCCTCGGCAATCAGTGGGTATTCAAAACTTTCTTTCCCCCCTACCAAAAGACGGGTTAGCCAGAGCGACTGGCTGGGCTGGATAGCTTGGTGGTGCTGAGCCATAAGGTGGTTCTGGTCATCAAAGATGGCTATTTGGCTTAAAAACCGGTATTCAGCCAAGCCCTGGACTACCTGCTCGGCTAAATTTTCATCCAATAAAAACACAGCGCGTTGAGCCGAGTTACGACTGACTCGACTAATTTCTTCTACGTTATTGAGTATTTCTCGATATTGGGTGCGAAAATCTAAATAGACTTGCAGGCTTGCCACTAGCACCCCCAGTACTACAACAACCACAAAACTGGTACGCGCCAGTTTGTAGGAAAGTCGTTGAAAGAGGTCTAGGGTCATTTTATACCTGTGAACCGAGCTGTTATTGTTGCTCACATATTAAACGGTTATTTCAGTCACACACGGTAAAACCCATGTATTAACATACTAATACTGCCAATCAACAATGACAGAAGTTTCTCTTATACTCAAGAGCTATAACGGCCCTGCAACCAATAGGGCTTAACCTGTCGGCAGGGCTTCTAAATTGTTTTACGCAAGTTGAGTGCAACTATTTCTAGTATAGTCGGCCCTTACATCTTTGTTCGATAAACCTGTTGTTGTCGATCGATGTCGACAATCCTCGGCGCCAGAGCCCTTTTACCCGATAATCACCCGGCTCATTTACGCAATTTCACGCTAGGGTTTCGCCATCATTAAGCTTGCAAGGGATCTTGCAGACCGCTCAGGCGCTGCTCACATTGCTTCGCCATTGAGTGTTACTACCAATTGTCGACCACCAGCCCGATTGCGATGTTCACACAAGTACACCCCTTGCCAGACACCCAGATTAAATCGCCCTTTAGATATTGGTAGCATAAGGCTGGAGCCTAAAATACAATTTTTAATATGGGCAGGCATATCATCGTCACCCTCGTAATCGTGTTGGTAGTAGGGCGCGCGTTCGGGTACATATTGATTAAAATGACGTTCTAAATCGCCACGAACCGTTGGGTCAGCATTTTCATTAAGCGTTAAGCTGGCGGAGGTATGCTTAATGAAAATCTGTGCCCACCCCACCGCAATTGCACTCATATCGGGCAATTGGCGCTCTATTTCATCGGTAATCAAATGAAAGCCACGCGCCTTAGGCGGCATTGATATCTCGGTCTGAATCCACATAAGAGTTCCTTTAAAAAGCCCTGCTAAGTCACTAACGAGCCTGCACAGGTTACAAAACATACAGGTTGATTAACAAATGTCGACTTGTGACTCATTGATTAAATTTAATTGATTTCCCCACTTGAATTTTTGTCTATTCAGGCTCATGTTTAAAGTGTGGCTCGGTGATTTAATCTCGGGCAACAATTGTCACTTCACAGAGGTAGAGGAAGGAAAACCCTATGCAAATCAATCTTTCCGGGCATCACGTCACTGTTACCGACGCAATCAAAGAAAACGTAGAAGCAAAATTAGGCAAGGTTGCCAGCCACTTTCCCCAGCTCGACGCGGCCAATGTCACGCTCACGGTTGAGCGCGCCTCGCAAAGCATCGAAGTTACCACCCAGTATCTCGGCGCACCGGTGGCAGTACAAGCCTCCCACCAAGATATGTACAGCGCCATCGCGCAAGCCGCTAAAAAACTGGAAGCCGCCCTCGCACATCGCAAAGGCGCCGTTAAAGGCCATCGCCACGAAAAACCCTCCGTAGACACTGCCGAAACCTAGGTTTTCCGCTTAATCACTTAATGCCACGGCCGATACGGCCGTGCTTGTAAGGGAGTTGTGTATGCAAGGCCAGTGTTTGTGCGGTGCTATCCAGGTATCGACCGAAACCCAAACCGATGCTGGCTTGTGCCACTGCCGTATGTGCCGTCGCTGGACCAGCGGTCCACTGCACGCGGTACACTGTAGCGGGCCCGTCACCTTCAGCGGAGATACTCCGCGCCGTTACCGATCATCCGAGTGGGCAGAACGTGGATTTTGTGCCACCTGTGGCACACATTTATTTTACTATCTGCGGCCAAACGACGAATATATTTTATCAGCCGGCCTGTTTCCCGAGACGTCATTTACCTTGCGCCAAGAAGTATTTATTGAGGAAAAGCCCGACTATTACGCCGCTCAAGAGCACACGGAGAAAATGACTGGTGCCGAGGTTTATGCCAAGTACGGCCACTACTAATTCTCCACCGCTTAAAGTTAACCCGCCTTCTTTTTACTCTCGTTCATTTTACGGCGCAGATCAGTAATAACGGGCACCACTTCCGGGCGGATATGTCGCCAAGCATAAAAAGACTCGGCTGCCTGGCCAACCAACATACCCAAGCCATCCGCTAATTGAGCCGCTTTTTGGTGCTGTGCCCAAGTCAAAAAAACGGTCGGCTCTGCGGCGTAGGTCATGTCATAACAGGCTGTATGATCTGTTATTAAACCGTCCGGCAGGGGCGGTAAATCGCCGCGCAGGCTGGCAGAGGTACCGTTAATAATTAAATCGAATTGCTTACCGGCCAGATCCGAAAAACTGCTCGTTTTTAGGTTGCCCAAATCGTGAAAACCTTGGGCTAAATCTTCAGCCTTGGCTAAGGTGCGGTTGGCGATAGTAATCGATTCGGGCTCTTGATTGAGCAGCGGCTGCAAAACACCTCGCACTGCTCCGCCTGCACCTAACATCAAAATTCGCTTACCGGCAATTTCCCAGCCTAGGTTTAACATGTCATTGACCATGCCAATACCGTCAGAGTTATCACCCAGTAATTTACCGTCTGGCTCTTTGATCAGTAAATTAACCGCTCCGGCTCGTTCCGCCCGCGCGGTTAAGTGATCGGCATAAGAGAAAGCATCCAGTTTAAAAGGCGAGGTTATATTCAAACCACACCCACCAGCGGCAAAAAAATCATCCGCCGCTTGTTTAAATTGGCCCTCATCCACTAATTGCTTGGTGTAGCTCATATCCTCACCGGTTTGATCGCAAAACTGGCGATGTATTACCGGGGATTTACTCTGGGCAATAGGATTGCCAAATACTGCGTAACTGTCCGTCATGGGGTACCTACTGTGTCAACGTGCGGCAAAGTTAACAGATATTTCTTACCGAACGCTTACTGTCTTTATTATCGTTTAGGAGTCGGCCAACCAGTCTCGGGCCGGCAAAAAGTCTCGCGCGAGTGCCGCTTCGGGGCTGTCTTTTTCCGGGGCATAATCATATTGCCAGCGCACCAGCGGTGGCAACGACATTAAAATAGACTCGGTGCGCCCCCCTGTTTGCAAGCCAAATAAAGTGCCACGATCGTAGACTAAATTAAATTCAACATAGCGACCGCGCCGATAGAGTTGAAACTGGCGCTGGCGATCATCAAATGGGGTGTCTTTTCGACTGCGCAAAATAGGCATATAGGCCTCTGTATAGGCGTCGCCCACCGAGCGCATAAACTCAAAGCTTTTGCTAAACCCCGGAGCGTTTAAATCGTCAAAAAATAATCCGCCCACTCCTCGAGCCTCTTTGCGATGGGGCAGATAGAAGTATTCGTCACACCAGTCTTTATAGCGTGGGTAGGCCTCGTCACCCAACGGCTCGCACGCTTTTTGGGCCACTTTGTGCCAGTGCACACAGTCCTCGATATAGCCGTAATAAGGGGTTAAATCAAAACCGCCGCCAAACCACCAAACCGGAGCCTCGTTTTCTTTTTCGGCGATAAAAAAACGTACGTTGGCGTGCGAGGTAGGCGCGTAGGGGTTATTCGGGTGTATCACTAAAGACACCCCCATCGCTTCGAATGAGCGCCCGGCCAATTCGGGACGGTGCGCCGTAGCCGAAGCCGGCATCTGCCCGCCGGTAACATGGGAGAAATTAACGCCGCCTTTTTCGATCACCGCGCCATCAGCCAGCACCCGTGAGCGCCCACCCCCACCTTCAGGGCGGCGCCATTCATCTTGCTGAAATTGACCGCCATCTACCTCTTCCAGGGCCTGGCAAATACGGTTTTGCAGTTCCAGTAAATACGTTTTTACGGAAGCTTTATCGGGGGTATCTGTCATAGTGTCCTCTCAAGGGGCGCCATTGTACCAGCACCGGACTTAGGGTACACCCGAGCAATTAACCAGCGTATGGATTCTTACCCGCGAACAATTGAGCCGCTCGCTAAGTCGCGAATCATTGATGGGTTGGGGTTGCCACCGGTCTGCCCAGGAGCAATGGCATCTAGCTGGGCGCCAAAATAACGCCTAACGTGTATGGATGTTTTAGCTGCGGGCCGCTTTTGCGGATTGGCCGAGGTACTGATAATAGGTCCGCCAAAGGCCATGCATAGTGCTTTAGCCACTGGATGGTTAGTTACCCGCAAAGCAACACTTGTATGATCTCCCACCACCCAGTGAGAAGCCAACCCTCGGTTAGGTACCAACCACGTGTTCGGCCCAGGCCATGTGGTCCGTAATTGCTCCCGCTGTTCAGCGCTTACGGACGCAAGCCAAGGTGCCACTTGATCACTTTCGGCCGCAATTAATATCAGCCCTTTATGACGCGGACGCCGCTTGAGCTGAAGCAGGCGCCTAATGGCATGATGGTTGGCCGGATCGCACCCCAACCCCCACACGGACTCCGTTGGGTAGGCAATAACACCGCCCGCCCTCATCACTTGGGCCGCATGCACAATACGTTGATGATTGAGCCAAATAGTCACAACATTACTTTCCGGGGATCACTTTAGACAAAGAAGTGCCAATAAAAACGCGATCCTAAAAACTGACTCGCGCCAACAAGCGGCAAATTTACCTTAGATTAATTCACCAAACAACGAATCTAACCTAGTTTGACCTACATCAATAACCTTACATTTTACAGGGAATAAGCTAAACGTATTGATTATGGCTGGAGAAACCTTATGTTCGATTTCGTTTTAGTGCTCAGCGTGGCCACCATCGTCGCCATTGTACTGATTATGGTCTATTTAGGCGTCTACGCTTACCGGCATATAGAGGCTGATAGTCAGACACATCCAGAGCATGACACTAGCCGCCAAAAATCGACTCACTAGCTCAACAGATGCGGCAGTAGTGACAGCCGCGCTGCTCAATTAGGCCGTCTAATTCTAGCTCTAGCAATGCTGGGGTGATTTCCGAGGTGTTGGCACCGCTGCGCTCGCACAAACTGTCAACACTGACCGGATCGTATCCCATAAACGGTAACAACCAGTGTTGTTCGGGTGCTTTCTCTTGGGGTTGGGAACATTGCTGTTTTTTATACGCAATTGCTGCCCCCAACTCATCGATAATATCATCGGCGGTTTCTACTAACTTGGCACCGTCTTTTATCAAGGCATGACAGCCGCGACTCATGGGGTTGTGTATCGACCCCGGTACGGCAAAAACTTCGCGCTCCTGCTCTAGGGCGTATCGTGCAGTAATTAAAGAACCGCTTTTTACCGCCGCCTCGACCACCATAGTGCCCAAGCTTAAGCCACTAATGACCCGATTGCGACGGGGAAAGTTTTTGGCCTCGGGTGCCGTACCAGGTAAAAATTCACTGATTAAAGTGCCGCCTGCGGCTTCAATTTCATCCGCTAAGGCTCTGTTGCGCGCGGGGTATATTGTATCCAATCCAGTACCAAGCACCGCCAGAGTAACGCCCTTGGCCTCTAAAGCACCGCGGTGGGCACAGGCATCCACCCCCAAGGCCAACCCGCTGGTAATAGCAAAACCCGCACCTGCTAGGTACCGGGCAAAACTGCGAGCCACATCGCGACCGCCAGCCGTAGGGCGACGGGTACCCACCATCGCTATCTGCGGCAGCTCTAGCGTCGTGATACTACCGCGTATCGTTAAAAATGGCGGTGGCGCACTGATGTTGTAGAGAAGCTCTGGGTAATGCTCATGCCCCAGAAACGTTAATATTGTCGATTCCTGCCTGTGCAAAGCGTCACTGTCGCGCTTTACTTGTTCACGAATGGGGTGATCAGGGTTGCGGTGCCAGTGTCCGAGCTCTGTCAGTGCGACCTCTGGCATATAACCGGCGAGAACTTGGGGATCGCGCTCTAACACATCAGCGCAGCTGCCAAACGCACTGTGCAATTGCTTAATACGAGCGGGCCCCAACTGCGGCAAATAGGAAAGGGTTAAGATTGATTCGATGCCATCCATGGCTAGATTCCTGCTATCTCAGCACCAAGCGGCGCTTATCGTTAGGGGTTGCGGAGAATATCCCCCACCGCCATCGGGCGGGTTGACTCAACCACAATCACGAAGCTTAATTTTTCAAAGGTGCGGAACACCATCACCAAGCCGGCGGACTCATCCATCAGCTGAATAGATTCGCCCGTAACATGGTCGGCAATTTGTTCGCCGCGCACAAAGCCTTCAAAGACATTACCTACCTGCACTCCGTCGCGACGACCTTTGTTGACAATGGCTACATCCAAGGTGCCAATCTGGCTGACCCCGCCTTCCACTGCAATCATTTCGGCTTCAATAGGGAAATCGGGTGCACTGGGGTAGAAAATAGAGTCCACCGAGCGCTCTTTACTGGGCAACAATATATCACCGGCGCGCAGCTCTTTATCTGAACGGGTTACCCGCAACCGAGCTATGTCGCCCTGTACTTTATCAATCGCAACCGCACCGACACCCACGGCATGAACCCCTAACAGGTCCTCGTCTTCACCGCTTTCGTCAATAAAGGACTCGCCCTCGCGAAATACACTGAAGTTGTGAATATCACTGGGGAAATCACCGCGTGCGTAACCGGTATCGCCAATGCCCATAACCAAGCGTTTTTCTGAACCACCCACTATGTAAGGTGCAGCCTCCACATCTTCTGGCATCACGATGGTTGAGCGCGACAGATAGGAAGCGATCTTATCCAGCGAGATTGCCGGTATCGCTGCCTCTATGGGCAGTACACGAATGGTTGGCTCGAGCTTGGCATCACCCGAGGGAGCCAGACGAACCGTGCGATCTACCGTCAGGCGCGGCTGGCCATCAATGTACACCATGCGCACCACATCGCCCGGGAAGATCAAATGCGGATTGTCGATTTCGGGATTGGCGTGCCAAATTTCAGGCCACATCCAGGGGGCATCGAGGAAGGTATCTGAGATGCCCCACAGGGTATCTCCCTCAACCACGACGTACTCACTGGGGGAGTTGGACTTGAACGGCGAGGATTCGGCCCAAGAGAATACACTGGCCGCTGAGAGCGCCAGAATTGCAAAAATCATTTTTTTCATAGAAACCGATCCTGTTTTTGTTCGGTCCTGAGCGGTTTAAACGTTATAATAGCGCAAAGTAGCGTGCTACGCGACCACTGAGCTTACGCTTAGACTCAGGTTATTTCCTGTACGATCATCATGTTAGCAGCGCTTGTTACCTTTTTACTAGAAGTTTGTCACAAAGCTTATGGCCCTACTTGAAATTCTTGAGTTCCCCGACCCTCGCTTGCGCACTATTGCCAAGCCTGTGGAAAACGTCGACGATAGCGTTCGCACGCTGCTCGACAACATGTTTGAGACCATGTACGCCGCATCCGGTATCGGTTTGGCAGCCACGCAGGTCAATGTTCACCGACGTATTGTCGTTATGGACATTTCGGAAGATCAGACCGAACCCTTGGTGTTTATCAACCCCGAGGTGAGCGTGCTGGGCGAGGACGAAGCGCCCTACGACGAAGGCTGCCTATCGGTTCCCGGCTTTTATGAGAGTGTAGACCGTCCTACGCAAATACGCGTCGATGCCCTCGATCGCGATGGCAACCCTTACAGCATCGAGCCAGATGGCCTGCTGGCGGTGTGTATTCAACACGAGCTGGATCACCTCAACGGCAAATTGTTTGTCGATTATATCTCTCAGATAAAGCGCCAGCGAATTCGCAAAAAACTGGAAAAAATACATCGCGCCCAGGCCTAGGCCGCGCGATGACCAACCGGATCTGTTTATGACCACACCCCTGCGAATCATTTTCGCGGGCACGCCCGAGTTTGCGGCGGCCCATCTGCACGTTCTGCTCGATAGCCCCCACCAGATTGTCGCCTGCTATACCCAGCCGGACCGGCCCGCCGGACGAGGCAAAAAGCTTAAACCCAGCCCGGTTAAACAAGCCGCAGAAGCCGCCGGTATTGAGGTGTTGCAACCCCAAAGCTTAAAAGATGCCGACGCTCAGGCCGAACTGGCCGCCCTCAACGCCGACTTAATGGTGGTAGTTGCCTACGGATTGCTCCTACCCAAAGCCGTATTGGACACACCGCGGCTAGGCTGTATCAATGTTCACGCCTCGCTGCTGCCTCGCTGGCGCGGCGCGGCACCTATACAACGCGCCATTGAGGCGGGCGACAGCCAAAGTGGCGTGACCATTATGCAAATGGATGTGGGGCTGGACACAGGCGATATGCTAGTGGAGCAACGCTGCCCAATCACGGATCAAGACACCGGCGGCAGTTTGCACGACACTTTAATGTCTCTCGGCGGGCCGGCGCTGTTAAGCGCGATAGAACAATTGGCCGACGACAAAGCGCAGCCGCAGCCACAAGACGACTCAGAGGCCAACTACGCCGCCAAAATCACCAAAGCCGAAGCCGAGTTGAATTGGTCTGCAGACGCGGCCGAGCTGCACCGCAAGATTCGGGCGTTTAACCCTTTCCCCGTCGCCTTTACCCGCCCAGCGAAATCGCCCGACGACCGGATTCGTATTTGGCAAGCCCGCCTGGGCCCCGCCACAGAGGGCGCGCCGGGTGAAATCGTGCAGATTGGCGAAGATCAAATCACCGTCGCCTGTGGCCGTGGCAGCCTGTGCATTGAATCTTTGCAGCTACCCGGCAAACGCGCTATGGCGGTCAGCGATGTTTTGCGAGGCAACGCCGGATTATTCGCTTTGGGTGAGCGGCTACTGGAGCCCAATACATGAAGCCGCGAATTGGCGCCGCTCGCGTACTGGCCGATTTACTGCGCCACAAGGGCTCTTTGGCCAGCAGCCTACCCGCCGTACAAGAGCAAGTAGACGAGGGTAATCACGCAATGTTGCGCGAGCTGTGTTATGGCACCATGCGCTACTACCCCCGGCTGCAACTGATCGCGCGCAAATTGCTGGATAAACCCCTGCGCGCCAAAGACAGCGATATTCAAGCGCTGCTGTTGCTCGGCCTGTATCAATTAGATTTTATGCGCATTCCCGATCATGCGGCCATTGGCGAAACTGCTGGCGCCGCCAAAGCGCTGAAAAAACCTTGGGCCACGGGGGTTATTAACGGCGCCCTGCGACGCTACCAACGCGAAGGCGAATCAATTGTCGCCAAATTAGGCGGCAACCCGGAATTTCAAAAAGCTCACCCGCAGTGGTTAATCGATGCATACCGCAAAGCTTGGCCAGAGCACTATACCCAAATGCTAGAGGCTAACAATGCTCATCCACCGTTGAGCTTGCGCATTGATACCCAGCAAGTAACGCGCGAGGATTATCTGGAGCGCTTAACCCAGCAGAACATCGAAGCCAAAGCGTGCCGCTATAGCTCCTGCGGTATTACGCTGGACAAACCGGCTGACCCTACCGGACTACCCGGTTTCGATACAGGCCTTGTCAGCGTACAAGACGAGGCGGCACAACTAGCCGCCCCGCTATTAGAGTTGGCCCCGGGGCAGCGGGTACTCGATGCCTGTAGTGCGCCAGGTGGCAAAACCGGTCACATACTGCAGCTGCAGCCACAACTGGAGGAAGTTGTGGCACTCGATTGCGATCAGCGACGCCTAAAGCGCGTCCAAGAAAATCTCGACCGGCTGGGTGTTCACGCCCAGGTGCAACAAGGTGATGCCAGTCAAACCGCCGACTGGTGGAGCGGCAAGCTCTTCGACCGTATATTGCTCGATGCCCCCTGTTCGGCCACTGGCATCATCCGCCGCCAGAGCGATATCAAATTACTGCGCCGCCCGGATGACATTGCTACTCTCACTCACCTGCAGAACCGATTGCTCGACGCTCTATGGGCAACCCTAAAGCCAGGTGGCATACTGCTGTATGCCACCTGCTCGGCACTGCCTGATGAAAACAGCCAAGTTGTAGCGGCGTTTGTAAACCGAACCCCTGATTGTGCATCTGTCGGTATTGAGGCCGACTGGGGACTTGCGCAACCCCATGGCCGCCAATTGCTACAAGCGAGCCATCATCACGATGGCTTTTATTACGCAAAGCTAACAAAAATAGCCAAGTGACGGCCAAAAGCGGTAAAGTTGCTACCATTAAGAATGTATCAGTCATAGCGCAATGTTAAGGGATAACCTGGCAGGTTTATGAAAATTATTATTCTGGGTGCAGGACAGGTGGGCGCCAGCTTAGCGGAAAACCTCGCTGACGAATCCAACGACATTACTATTATTGACACCAATCAAGCACGCTTGCGTGAACTGCGCGATCGCCTCGATATTGGCGTCGTCAACGGCGAAGGCTCACACCCGGATATTTTGATCCAAGCCGGGGTGGAAGACGCGGATATGTTAGTGGCCGTCACCAATAACGACGAAATCAATATGATCGCCTGCCAAGTGGCCCACAGTCTGTTTCGCACGCCCACAAAAATCGCTCGCGTACGCGCCACCGCTTATTTGACCAATAATAAGTTATTTGCCAACGACTCCATCCCCATTGATGTACTGATTAGCCCCGAACAACTGGTTTCTGATTATATTCACCGCTTAATTGAAACTCCGGGAGCTTTGCAGGTACTCGACTTTGCCGAAGGCAAGGTGCAACTGGTTGCGGTAAAGGCGTATCACGGCGGGCCACTGGTTGGGCAAGAACTGCGTTTTTTACGCGAGCATATGCCTTCGGTCGACACCCGGGTGGCGGCAATTTATCGACGCGGCCGGGCTATTATGCCCACCGGTTCCTCAGTCATTGAAGCGGATGACGAAGTCTTTTTTATTGCCGGCAAAAACGATATCCGTGCGGTAATCAGTGAATTGCGCCGTATGGAAACCTCCTACAAACGCATTATCATTGCCGGCGGTGGCAATATTGGTATGCGCTTAGCGCGCAAGCTGGAAAACCGCTACAGCGTTCGTGTGGTAGAGCAAAATAAAGAGCGAGCCGCGCATTTGTCGGAACACTTGGAGCGGGCCATTGTGCTGCAGGGCAGCGCATCCGACCAAGATTTGCTGGCCGATGAAAACATTGAAGACACTGATGTGTTTCTGGCTCTGACCAACGATGACGAAGCCAACATCATGTCCTCCATGTTGGCCAAACGCTTAGGGGCTCGCAAGGTCATGGCCCTAATTAACAACCCAGCCTATGTCGATTTAGTACAAGGCGGCGATATTGATATCGCCATCTCCCCCCAAACCACCACCATCGGCAGCTTATTAACCCATGTACGTCGGGGCGATATGGTCAGCGTTCACTCGCTGCGCCGGGGCGCGGCCGAAGCCATTGAGCTTATTGCCCACGGCGACAAAAGCTCCTCTAAAGTGGTGGGTCGGGCGCTGGAAGATATCGACCTCCCCCAAGGGGCCAATATCGGTGCGATAGTGCGTGAAAAAGGTTCGGGCAGTGAAGTGATTATTGCCCACGACAATGTTGTGGTGGAGAGCGGTGATCATGTGATTGTGTTTTTGCTCAACAAAAAACATACCCGCGACATCGAAAAATTATTTCAAGTGGGCTTTACCTTCTTTTAAATATGGCCGTCAATATGCTCACTGTTAATCGACCCTACATCCCGGAGCCGCTATGCATTTTGCGGTAATCGCCCGCGTACTCGGCGTGCTCTTAATGATGTTTAGTCTGATACTGCTCACGCCAGTCAGCGTCAGTCTGTGGTTTAACGACCACAACTATATGACGTTTTTAGTCGCGTTTGCGGTCACCTTCAGCTGCGGTCTTGCCATCTGGGCACCGGTTTACAAAAGCCGAGCTGACTTGCGCACTCGCGATGGCTTTTTGATTACCGCCCTGTTCTGGTTTGTACTGGGCGCCTTCGGTGCAGTGCCACTGTTTTTTTCCAACGGGCTCGACTTATCGGTTACCGATGCTATTTTTGAATCCATATCTGGATTAACCACCACCGGGGCTACCGTTATCACGGGACTGGATACGCTGCCGCCCTCTATACTGTTTTACCGTCAGCAACTTCAGTGGTTCGGCGGCATCGGTATTATTGTTATTGCCGTTGCCATTTTGCCCATGCTGGGTATTGGCGGTATGCAGTTATACCGTGCCGAAGCCCCGGGACCGGTTAAAGACAACAAACTTACCCCGCGCATTACCGAAACCGCCAAAGCGCTATTCACTATGTACCTGGTGTTTACGCTCGCCTGTGCTATTTCCTATCGCTTAGCGGGTATGAATTGGTTTGAAGCAATCTGTCACGCATTCTCGACCATTGCCAACGGTGGTTTCTCCACCCACGACGCCAGTATTTTGCACTATCAATCGCCAGCAATCATGATGGTCTGCACCGTGTTTATGCTGATTGCCGGTATTAACTTTGCTCTGCACTTTTTTGTTTGGCGTGAGAAATCTTTGCGTCATTATTTTGCCGATGCCGAACTAAAATTTTTCCTCTATTGGATAGTTGTCGGTTGTGTCGTGACCGTCGCCTATTTGGCAGGATCGAAGTCATATACATTTAACGAGAGCTTTTTTCTGGGGATCTTTAATTTCGTCTCCACCATGACAACCGCAGGGTTCGCCAGTAACTATTCCAGCTTTCCCAGCTTTTTGCCGTATATGCTATTTATTTTCGCGTTTGTCGGCGGCTGCGCCAGCTCAACCGGTGGTGGCATGAAGGCCATTCGAGTTTTACTGCTGTATAAACAGGGGGTGCGTGAAATTCATCGGCTGATTCATCCCAATGCGGTTATTGCCGTAAAAGTGGGTAATATCACCGTACCCGACCGGGTGATTGAAGCCGTATGGGGTTTCTTTGCTATGTATGTGGTGGCTTTTGCCGCGATGTTTCTATTGCTGATCGCTACCGGGCTTGACTTACAAACGGCTTTTTCTGCCGTCGGCGCCTGTATTACTAACCTCGGCCCCGGCATGGGTCAGGTAGCATCACACTATAGTGACATCAACAGCCCCGCTAAATGGGTGTTGTGTTTTGCCATGCTTCTGGGCCGGCTAGAAGTGTTTACCTTATTGGTTTTGTTTAGCCCTGTATTTTGGCGCCGTTAAGCAATAGGATTTTTTAAGGGCGCTTCAATGCGCCGAGGTGTATATGGACTATCATCAAAACATTCAATACTTAGAAATACCTTCGCGCAACTTATCCGCCAGCAAAGCGTTTTTTCAATCCGTTTTCAATTTTCGTTTTACCGACTACGGCCCAGATTACACCGCGTTTGTCAGTGACACCATAGAAGGTGGGTTTTTCACCAGCGATACGGTATCCCTTACTGAGAACGGGGCAGCTCTTATTGTTTTTTTCAGTCGCGACCTCAGCACTACAGAAGCGGCCGTATTAAATGCTGGCGGCACCATTATCCAGCCGACCTTTGATTTTCCCGGTGGCCGCCGCTTTCAATTTACCGAGCCCGGCGGCAGTGAGTTTGCGGTATGGTCCGACCAATAGTCGGTGCGCTCGGTTTGTTTCGTTTCTCTCTCGTCGTCTGGCTTTGCCTTGCATTAAGTGCCTGTGCTGACACCACCGATACAGACCTTGCATCTCTTTGGCAAAATCAGCGCAGCGATGTTCAGGTATTAGGCAAGGGCCGGGTTAGTCGCATTCTCAGTGATGATACCAAGGGCTCTCAGCACCAACGTTTTATCCTAACTCTACCCTCGTCACAGACGTTGCTGATTGCGCACAATATCGATTTAGCACCGAGAATTAACACTCTCAAACGGGGGGATAGCGTCACCTTTTACGGTGAGTATGAGTGGAACGCCAAAGGCGGAGTGGTGCACTGGACTCACCGAGACCCTAAGGGGAGGCACCCACACGGTTATCTAGTGCATAAAGATAAAAAGTACTGGTAGGGTGTTAATCGAGCCGCGAAAAATGTTGCATCACATACTCGACCCGCTCGTCAGCTTGTGTGTAGTGTTTGCGATTAAGCTTTTCAATTTGACGTAAACGAGGCAGTAAACCAAACCCATTGGCCACTTGAATCGCCAAACCGGGGCGGGCGTTAAGCTCTAATAACTCAGGCCCCCGGTTAGCGTCCAGAACCAAATCGACACCAATATAACCCAGCTCGGTCATATCGTAGCAGCGTGAGGCGAGCGTCAACATACCATGCCAGTCTGGCACCTTTATATCTTTGAGTGGCCGTTTAGTGTCGGGGTGTTCTTCGATTGGCATGCCGTGTTGCACCGCGTTAAGGCATCGGCCAGTGGCCAAATCTAAGCCCACCCCCACAGCGCCCTGATGTAGGTTAGCCTTACCATCCGAGGCATGAGTTGCCAAGCGCAACATGGCCATCACGGGAAAGCCATGAAAAACGACAATGCGAATATCTGGCACCCCTTCGAATGAGTAGCCTTCAAAGCAGTCGTCAATCTCAATTAAATCTTCAACAATAACTTCATCGTTAACACCACCGAGCGAATAGAGCCCCGCTAGGGTATTACTCATATGGCGGCGAATGTCATCTAGCGTAATTTCGGCGCCGGAGGATTTGATAAAATGATCACCCTCGCGGTGAGTAATCACCCAAATACCCTTACCCCCAGAGCCTTTAGCCGGTTTTATCGCAAACCCGTTCATATTGGCTAACTGTTGCTCAATTTTTACGATTTCATGCTGTTCACGCACCACAAATTGCAGCTGGGGTGTGGCGACATTGTGCTCTTGCGCCAAGAACTTGGTGAGCAGTTTATTATCCACCAGCGGGTACAGGTCACGCCGATTGTAGCGGCCAATAAAGTCCCGGTTGCGGCAATTCATACCCAACATACCGAGTTTACTTAATCGTAACGGGCTAATCAGCATCGGCGACATGACTCATGGAACGAAAGCGATGTAACTCGGATAATTTATAACCTGTGTACTGCCCCATCATTAATATCAACGCCAGTATGACTAAATTAAGTTCGGGAAAATTAAAACTTAAATGGCTAATCAATTGCACGTTCATTAATAAATAGGCAATCACGGCGACCAGTAAGCTGCCCCCGCCTTGAATCAATACTTCGTGTGGCCCTTCTTCCTCCCACAGAATGCTCATGCGTTCAATGGTCCAGGCGATAATAATCATGGGGAAGAAGGTTATGGTGATGCCGGCATTGAAACCCAGTTGATACCCCACCAAACTTAAAATAGAGATCAAAAAGATAACCAACACAATTAACGTGGCGATCCGAGCTACCAATAATAAATTAAGGTATGACAAATAGCTGCGCAGCAATAAACCCAAACCGACTATTAAAATAAAACTAACCAAGCCAGGAATCAGCGAGGTCTGTAAAAATGCCAAGGATATTAAAATCGGCATAAATGTGCCGGCGGTTTTTAAACCAATCATCACCCGCATAAACACCACCACCATGGCACCCAGTGGCAATAGGAAGAGCATTTTAAACATGCTCTGCTCTTCAATCGGCAGACTGTAAACACCTAGCATGCTAAATAAATTATCGGTAAATTGAACTTGCGACAGCGCTAATGCAGGAACGGTCTGACGTATCATGGAGAAGGTTAGGCGCGAATTTTGACCACCTAATACATCAAGCTGCGCGGCTTCACCGCGCGACCAAAGCAGTAAATTTTGCGGCAATCCCTGCTCACCGGTCATTGAGTCGATTAAAAGCCAGTGACCATCATCAAACAACTCTACCATGGGTTGTAATACCTGCCGGCGCCGCGCATCTTCAAGTTTTAACGCCATTACTTTGCGCGCGGGAACATCGGCTTGGTTAAGTAGCTTCACCAATAACTCGGCCCGACTAAACTCTTTAGTCAGTAGTAATTCGGCATTTTGATCGGCAGTGCTGGGGTTAAGCAGTTTAATTAACTCACGCGCGGTGCTGGCAGGATTGCTCGAGCGCGCTTTAGCGCCGCGCAATAGTTCTCGCGCTGCGGTCGACTGGGGCTCACTCCAAAAAACGGTTTGCAGCTCGGGCTCAATGTCCACCTCAATAGGCTTGCTATCCACGGGGATATATTGAGCGTTGTAGTAAAGCGTTTGTAAGCCGACGGCCTCGCGCTTGGTCCACTCAGCGCGGCGATTGTTCTGGTCCTCGAGTACGGCAAAACCATAGCCTGGGCTTGCCGCCTGCTCTCTAATTAAACGAAAGCCGGGCGCCTGGTCGGGTAAATCAAGATTGACAGTTACCGCTCCGCCGTCTGCATAAAAATCCACTCGCCCTTCAATTAACCAAACGGGTTTTTGCTCACCGGGTATTAAAGGAACTTCCGTGGTGGTGTGTCTTAACCAAGCGGTGGTTAAACCGGTACCAATTAGTACAGTAATCAACAAATAAAAGGGTATTTTTCCCCGGTTCATGGTGTGTTATCCGTGGTTGAAGCAATATGATCGCGACTGACATCCACTACCATCACATCGCGCAGAGCCATGCGCCCCACCCTAACCGGGTTGCCCGGGAACGCTGTGTCGGCCAGAGCAAACTCCGCCAATTGGGTGACGCGCCCCAAGGAAAAACGCAATTGGATAACAGGGCGCTTGTTTTCTCGCTGGCCTTGTATCTGGGAATAGCGCAGCATTTTCTTTTCAAAGGCGGGAGCCTCATTGATGCTAAAGCGCACCCAGCTTTCTCCATTGCGCTCAAAGGTTTGTATGTCGCGTACTTGAATGGTTGATATCATGGCTCCAGTGTCTATTCGAGCCGCTAGTGCTATGTTTAACTCTTCGAAGTGAACCGTCTCATTGGCGCCGACTAGTTGTTTCGCCACATCGTCGACCGTTACCGATTCGACGACGGTTGATTGTGTCTGGGCGCTATAATTAAGGCACTCTTCTGGGTTGGGGTTGAGTGCGGTTACTTCGGCACGCGAACGCTCAATCTCACTAATTAGCTCATTCACTCCTTGCTTTAATTCCAACTGCTGCTCAAGCAACAAATGGTGGTGATTATCGGCTGTTACCGCACAGGATTGTAGCTCGGCGAGGTCGTCCACCCCCACCAGCTTATACTGCGACTGGCTGCAACCTGACAAAATCAATAGGACTGCAACCCATAAATAGCGAGTCATTGCCATCTTATCCTTACCTCTAATAGGGTGCGCCTTCGCTACGCCGTTTGAATCGTTTATATTCCCATTGGTACTGGGCCGGAGCTCGCTGGACACAGTTTTCAACCGATTTGTTCAAAGCGGTAACCCCAATGAGCACATCCGAGTGGCGGATATCGGGCTCACAGGGAGCCATCACCACCTTAAAGCCTCCCGCCACACGCAAGGCGTAACACATTAACACTTCACACTCGGTGCGTTGCAGAAGGTTGTGAACCAGGGTCATGGACAGTGCCGACTCACCAAAAAAGGGGGCTTCGACCCCGCCATAGCCTTTATCTGGCACCTGATCGGGCAATATCCCGATCATCTCGCCGGCTTTCAGTGCTTTTATCAGCATACTAACGCCACGCCGGTTAGTGGGTGCCAGCTCAACCTGGCTGCGCTTGCGAGCGGCCACTACATACTCTTCTAGCTCTGAGTTCTTAGGCGGCTGATAAAGAAATGTAATTTTACCGTGTAATGTCAGCGTGGCGGCCAACAACTCCCAATTTCCTAGGTGGGGCGTCAAAATAATGATGCCCTTACCCGCCTCACGAGCGCGACGAATGAGCTCAACGCCTTCGTACTCCAGCGCATGCTGGCGCAACCAGGACTCTTTGCGCCGCCACAACACAGGAATTTCAACCCCTGTGCGCCCGGTTTCGATCAGGCTTTGGCGCGCAAGTTGGTCGCGCTCCGCCTGTGGCAACCCGGTGTAACACAGTGCGATATTGGTTTTAGTGATCCGCGCAGCACGCGCATTGGTTTTGTACAGCATCCAACCGATAAACGCACCCAAGCAGCGGGCGGCCCCCAGTGGTAACCGGCCCACCCCTTTCAGCACTAAGAGTATCAAACGCTGCTTCAAGATATACCCTCAATCTTGCAAAAGACGTGAAGCTTACCGGAATTTATCCGCCAGCGGAAAGGTGTCGGCCACACTTTGTCCATTGATTCGCCTCTCGCCATACCAATAGACACTTTCTGACGCTATAATTCGCCCCTTTGATACCCCGAGAGTCGCGAAATGACGCGGCCTGCAACCGCAAAATCCGGAGAAACCTTGTGTCCGAAAGATCCCAAGCCGATGTAAGTACATTTCAAGGGCTGATTCTCGCCCTACAGGAATACTGGGCTCGCCAGGGCTGTGTCGTTTTACAGCCACTCGATATGGAGGTGGGTGCCGGTACCTTCCACCCCGCCACCTTCCTGCGCGCCATCGGGCCCGAGACCTGGAACAGCGCCTATGTGCAACCCTGCCGCCGTCCGACCGACGGCCGCTACGGGGAAAATCCCAACCGCTTGCAACACTACTATCAGTTTCAGGTAGTGTTGAAACCTTCCCCCGACAATATTCAGGAGCTCTATTTAGAGTCACTGCGCGAACTGGGCATTGATACTCTGGTACACGACGTCCGTTTTGTTGAAGACAACTGGGAATCGCCAACGTTAGGGGCATGGGGCCTAGGCTGGGAAGTATGGCTCAACGGTATGGAAGTCACCCAATTTACTTACTTCCAGCAAGTCGGTGGCATTGAGTGCTATCCGGTGACCGGAGAAATCACCTACGGGCTTGAGCGTATTGCTATGTACCTGCAAGGCGTCGACTCTATTTACGATCTGGTCTGGACCATCAGCCCAACTGGGGACAAAGTGACTTACGGCGATGTTTTCCATCAAAACGAAGTCGAGATGTCCACTTACAACTTTGAACAAGCCGATGTGGAGTTTTTATTTCACACCTTCGATGTCTGCGAACGCGAAAGCCAGCGCTTAGTCGAGGCCGGCCTCCCCCTTCCCGCGTATGAGATGGTGATGAAAGCCTCTCACGCGTTTAACCTGCTCGATGCCCGTCATGCAATTTCAGTGACCGAGCGTCAACGCTTTATCTTACGCGTGCGCACTCTGGCCCGAGCGGTCGCTCAAGCCTATTATGAGGCACGCAAACAACTAGGCTTCCCGCTGGCGAAGGAATCATTACGCCAGGAAGTGCTCGCCGCGGAGGAGAAATAAGCCATGTCTGCCGATTTTTTGTTTGAACTGGGCACCGAAGAACTGCCCCCCGTTGCACTTAAGTCTCTGCTCAAGGCGCTCGCCGCTGGAGCCCAAGAGGGCTTACAGAAAGCGGGCTTGGAATATACCGATATAGAAAGCTACGCCGCACCACGCCGCTTAGCCATCATTATTAAAGGTTTAGCCCCTACCACTCCAGTCAAAGAAGTCACCGTTTGGGGCCCACCAGCTAAAATCGCTTTTGACGCTGACGGTAACCCCACCAAAGCCGCCGAGGCCTTTGCTGGCAAAAATGGTTTGAGTGTCGGTGATTTAAGCACTGAAAATGACGGTAAAGCCGACAAGCTAGTGGCCCGCCAACAGGCCGGTGGCGAACAGGCAACCGCACTGTTGGCCGACATATTTAACGACGCCTTAGCCAAATTACCCATCCCCAAACGTATGCGCTGGGGTGCCAGTCGCACTGAATTTGTCCGGCCTGTACACTGGCTAGTGATGGTGTACGGCAATGACGTTGTGGATGCCACTATTCTCGGCTTAACCGCTGGGCGCGAATCACGCGGACACCGCTTTCACCACAACCAACCGATTAGCTTTAACAGTGCCAGCGATTATGTAGAAACGCTGCGCAGCGCTTATGTATTGGTCGATATGGCTGAGCGACGCTCGCTGATTATTGAGCAGGTCAACCACCAGGCCAGTCAAATTGGCGGCACCGCTGTCATCGAAGAAGGTCTGTTGGATGAAGTGACCGCTCTGGTGGAATGGCCTGTGGCCCTAACGGGTAAGTTTGAAGAGCGCTTTTTACAAGTGCCCGCCGAGGCCTTGATTTCCTCTATGGCCGAGCACCAAAAATATTTCCATGTGGTCGACGCCAACGGCGAGCTCAAGCCCAACTTTATTACCTTGGCCAATATCGAATCGAAAGATCCCGCACAAGTGATCGACGGTAACGAGCGCGTTATTCGCCCTCGCCTTTCCGATGCCGCTTTCTTTTTCGAAACCGATAAGAAAACACCTCTAGCGACTCAGCGCGAGCGTTTAAAAACGATTGTTTTTCAAGCCAAGCTCGGCAGCATTTACGAGAAAACCGAACGCATTGCCAGCCTCGCGGCGGCGATTGCTCAGGATGTTGGCGCCGACGCCACCAAAGCGACCCGCGCCGGAGAGCTTAGCAAGGCGGATCTGGTGACCGAAATGGTGCTGGAGTTCGACAAAATGCAGGGCATCGCCGGTTATTACTACGCGCTAAATGACGGCGAAGACCCAGAAGTTGCCCAGGCCTTAACCGAACAGTATTTACCTAAATACGCCGGCGACAAGCTGCCAGAAACCACCACGGGTACGCTGATCGCACTGGCCGACCGGCTCGATACCATCGTCGGCATTTTTGGCATTGGTCAAAAACCCACCGGCTCCAAAGATCCATTCGGTTTGCGCCGCGCCAGCCTCGGCGCTTTGCGCCTGATGGTAGAACAGGGTATCAACCTCGATCTTAAGACCTTATTGCAAACCGCCGTCGCCGGCCACGGTAGTAATATCGCGAAGCCCGATGAAACCGTCGCCGAATCGCTAGCTTATATGCTCGAGCGTTTTCGCGCCTGGTACGAAGAAGACGCCATTGCCACTGAGATTTATCTCGCCGTAGCGGCCAAAGGCATTAGTCATCCACTGGATATTAACGCGCGCGTTTTAGCGGTGGATGCATTTGCCCGTATGAGTGAGGCCGAAGCACTGGCTGCCGCCAATAAACGGGTATCGAATATTCTAAGCAAGCTAGATGGCGAACCCAGCGGTTCGGTTAACAACGACTTACTGCATGAAAACGCTGAAAAAGTATTGGCCGAAGCGGTAGCCAGCAAGGCAAATTCAGTAGCGCCTTTGTATCAAGAACGTCGCTATGCCGACGCCTTGGCCGAACTGGCCAGTTTGCGCGAGCCGGTGGATAACTTTTTCGACCAAGTTATGGTGATGGCAGAAGACGAGGCCCTGAAAAACAATCGCCTGGCTCTGCTCAATCAGTTGCGCGGCCTATTTTTGCAAGTGGCTGATATCTCTCTGCTTGCGCCGACTAAAGGATAGTCACCCATGAAGCTGGCGATACTCGACCGGGATGGTGTTATCAACCATACCCGCGACAACCATGTTCGCTCGGCGAATGATTGGCAGCCGATTGACGGCAGTATTGAGGCCATCGCCCGGCTCGGTAATGCCGGTTACACCGTAGTGGTGGCAACCAATCAACCGGGCTTAGCTCGCGGCTCATTTGATTTAGATGACCTTGAAGCCATGCACGCCAAACTGACCGAACTGGTCGAAGACGCTGGCGGTCAACTGGCGGCCATTTTTTATTGCCCGCACGGCCCGGATGATCAATGTAAATGTCGCAAACCCATGCCAGGGCTAATCGATGCCATCGAAGCTGAGTTTAATGTCAGTGCACAAGATGCCATCTTAGTCGGCGACAGTTTGCGCGACTTACAAGCCGGGCAAACTAAAGGCTGTCGATTGTGTTTGGTCTTAACAGGCAATGGCGAACAAACGTTAACCGAACTTTCCGGCGAAGCGGAAGGTGCTCGTCGACTTAACGACAGCCCGGTCGATGTTTTTGCTGACCTCAAGGCCGTTGTCGATTCGCTTCTGGCTTAATCGCTACAAGGAACCCCCTGTTGCTCTATTTACGAACTTTGCTTTTCAATACCGGCTACTACCTTACCGGCATTATCGCCGGTACTTTGAGTGTCTTAATCTGGCCCCTACTGCCCTATCAACGGCGCTGGCGGGTAATTACCCTGTGGAACTGTTTTGTCATGTTCTGGCTGCAGTTGACCTGTCGCATTCGTGTTCGCGTGATTGACCAGCGCACAAGTGATGAACACCCAGTGGTCGTTATGGCTAAACACCAAAGCACCTGGGAAACGCTTTTTTTACAACACTATATGGCCCCTATCAGTACCATATTAAAAAAAGAATTAATGCGTATTCCGTTTTTTGGTTGGGGGCTAGCGGCCTTAAAGCCGATCGCCATCGACCGCTCTAACCGTATTCAGGCACTACGAGACGTTAAAACAAAGGGCATAGAGCGGCTAGAGGAAGGCATTAGTGTTTTGATCTTTCCCGAGGGAACACGCATGCCTTTGGGCGAGGTCGGAACTTACTATCGCAGCGGTGCCGATATAGCCTGTGCCGCTCAAGTATCAATTGTTCCAGTTGCCCACAATGGAGCTGAGTGCTGGCCACATAAACACTTCCTTAAATACCCCGGCACTATCACGGTGGTGATCGGCGAGGCACTTTCAACGGAAAATGCTGACCGAAAAGTTCTAACTGAACAAGTAAAACAGTGGACCGAAAGCACTATTGCCAGTCTGCCTCTGGCGCGTAAGGACGGCATTTATAGCCCCACCCAACCCCGTAAAGACTGACTTTTAGGGCTTGGCTGAGCTGACTGGGGAGCTGTGGGTCACACGTTGGCGCCAGCGCTCGGCCCGCTCTTTCAGCAGGTCGTATGGCCAATCTCCGGTCGCCGATGACGGATCAAACCATCGAGTATTAGCGCTGCCCTCAGCGCCATCCATCAGCGGCGCTGAAGTGTCGATGTCGTAATACTTTGCCCATACTCCACGCTCAGGCGACCGCTCTACACTGTTTTGCCCAACGCTCTGTGGCGCTGGTTGACGCGCTAGCCAGCGTTGAAGACTGTGCGCCTCTAGCCACCCCAACGCTCCTTGTACCGAGCGCACTACCTCACCTGGCGGACGCTGCACGGCCATTAGATAATCGACAATGCGCACACTGAGCGGTACGTTTAACGCAAGAGGCACGGCATTGTCGCCGGCAATAGGTCGTGAATTGTTTACCGAATAGTGTGACGCCCAAAGGGTTAAGCGACTGTCGTAGGCCTGTTGCAAGCGCAGCAATAGTTCATCGCCTTTTCGCACCGCATCAGCCGCCTGTTTACGCATCCCGAAATGGATATATCCATAAGGTATTTCACCGGCGGCTATTTTGCGTAAAAACTGTAACGCACCCAAAGTGACCGCAAGATCAACTGCGGTCAAATCATCGGTTTGTGTCTGTCGGATGGCCTGAGCGGTCCAACCGCCATTATAGATCTGTGAAGCCAACACCAACTTCAGTGCCTTGCGGGCCGCGTTGCGATAGCGCACATCGCCGGTTTGCAAATATACATTGGACAGATAAAAAATTTGGGGAAAGATATTGTGGTGACGAAAGCTGGCATCTTTGGCGTTCTGATCTTTCAGGTACTGCAGACGCTCGGCATCACTGATGGGGCGAAACGGGTGTTGTCCGCTGGGCCAGCCGCCGTTGTTTCGCTGCATCAACAGGAGGTTGTCTGCAACGGCCAAAATATTGTCGGCGGCGTAACGCTTTTTAGGCGCGTTGGGCGATTGTGCGCGTGTTTGCCACAACGCGAGGTTCTGCTCGAAGCCAGCGGTCGATACGGGTCGATAGACCGGCTCATGGCTGGTGCACCCAACCAGCAGCAGGGTCAATAAGCCAAATTTACCGGGGAGGTGAAGTTTTATCATGCAAGCAGATTTCGGCCAAAGAGCGCTATTGTAAACGAAGCGAGTGCGCAGCGCTAAGCGCCAAACAGCGCAGCAATGTTATCTATAGCTCATCTTCGGTCACGGCGCAGTTTCTGCCCATTGCTTTGGCTTGGTATAAACAGGCGTCTGCACGGTTAAAGGCGTCATCGAAGCTGTCCTGATCACGCATTTTGGAAATCCCCACACTGACACTAATCGGCATTGGCTTCTCGGCAAAGAAATCCGTGGCATAGATACGTAGCCGTATTTTTTCGGCAATGATTTGTGCTTGTGCAATGTCCGTATAAGGGGCAATAAGCAGGTATTCCTCTCCGCCCCAGCGCGCAAGTAAATCACCGGAGCGTGTGTTGTTTTGCAAAATATCGGAAATCGCACAAATAATTCGATCGCCCTCGGCGTGCCCGCGCCGATCATTGATACGCTTAAAATGATCGATATCAATCAAAATAAAAGATACGGGCCCTATATCGGAGATGGCCATTTGGTTAAAGGTGGATTGCAAACCTAAGCGATTGGCCAGCCCCGACAGCGGGTCTTGTTCCGACAGCGCTTTAAAATTTGCCGCCTCAGAGCGCAACTCACGCTGGCGCTGCGCCATCTTCTTAATACGACCAACGCCGCCTCGTGCCTGCTGACGCCAATAAATTGCGCTGTAAAGTAAATACACCACCAAAGCACAGAGCCAGATCACCAAGATTGCTAAATACCAGGTTTCGGCTTGTACTATTTCGCCCGTTAGGGTGAATTGATTGAGGGTAACTCTGTGCTCGCTCATATCCAGATTGTCGCGAACATCTACCCCAAACGTAATGACATTACCAAAATCCGGTCTGGTGTGTTGACGCGATACATCGCGATCCACCAACCACCACTCGGACACGCTGAACTCGCTCATATTGATGGCGATGGACTGCTGAAGGTCACTTACTCGCAAAGGTAGGGAGATATGCTGCGTCGAGCTAAAGTCTCCAACTGTCGAATAATCGGGGTTAAAATTGCGCAAGATCAACGATATACGCGGCTGAGTGCTGTCTACATCGACATCGAGCAATATGGAGTCGTACTGACTAAAGTCGATACCATCGGTTATATTGCCTTCACGCGGGGTGAGCTCAATACTCATACCGCAGTATGATGAGGGTAGATTTGGATTTTCTCTCTTACAGCGAAAGCTAAAGGCGTCGCGCTCGACCCACTCGGCCTTCGAGCCACCGCCATGGGTTTGGTCGTAATATAGGTAGACAACTTGATCGCTGGTCAGCAAATTCAGCTGGCGCTCTGGCAAATAGCTGCGCAGCAATATAGCGGCAAGCGTCAGGATCAAGGCACCTAACAGTAGCCACTGTTGTCGATTGAAGTGAACGATCAATCCAGCTGTCCCCACGCGCAAGAATTTAAGAAAAAAGCAAAAAACGCTGTATGTTCTGCGCCATGTCGTAAAACGCTCGGCCTCAGTCGCCCTATTGCTGGGTGTCTGTGCAAGCTCAATACCAGCAGCAAGAACGCTGGCGCAAAAGCTTACCGCACCTTTTCCTTTATTCTAGCAGGCTGAGCCCTGCAGTGACCGAACATTCGAAAATTTGTGCGGCGCGGTGAGCAACCGCGCCTTCACCATCAACCCTGGGTTGCGGTTATAGATTGTTCCTGCTCAGTCGGCACCGCCCGGCTTACTCCGTTCAGCAATGCGTGAACGGCAGCGGCAACAATGTTTTGATCCTGCCCGACACCGAAGATTGCGGGACTATCTGCCACTTTCAGCTCGACATAGCAGACAGCTTCGCCGCCAGCCCCGCCGCCCTGTACCGCATGCTCATGGTAGTCCACTACCTGTATCGGCACCGCTAGGCGCTCACTGACAGCCGCTACGGCTGCCGCAACCGGGCCGCTGCCCTGGCCCCGTAAACGCTCCACGTGTCCTTTGATCGCAACATCAAGCGCCAAGGAGACACAGGCATCCGTACTGTGTTGCTCTAAATTTTGGTAGCGTAAATCTTGCTCTACCGGCAAGTATTCTGCCTCAAATAAGGCAAAGATATCCGCCGCGCTCGCCTCTTTACCGGTTTTATCGGTATATGCTTGCACGATTCGGCTAAACTCTATTTGTAAGCGTCGCGGTATATCTAACCCATACTCTTGTTGTAACAAAAAGCTAATACCACCTTTACCCGATTGGCTATTGACCCGTACCACCGACTCATAATCCCGGCCGAGGTCTTTGGGGTCTATAGGTAAATAAGGGACACACCAACGTTCATCCTCTTGCTCTGCTCGCGCTGCAAACCCTTTTTTGATCGCGTCTTGGTGTGAACCGGAAAAAGCGGTAAACACCAATTCTCCCGCATACGGATGGCGCGGATGCACGGGAATTTTATTGCACCGCTCAACCATTTGCCGCACTTGATCAATGTGACTGAAGTCCAGCCCTGGACTAACACCTTGAGTGTAGAGATTTAATGCCAAAGTGACTAAATCCACATTGCCGGTTCGCTCTCCGTTGCCAAACAAACAACCCTCCACCCGATCGGCACCCGCCATCACAGCGAGCTCGGCGGCAGCCACGGCGGTTCCCCGATCGTTGTGTGGATGAACACTGATAATAATACCGTCGCGACGCTCAATATGCCGATGCATCCACTCAATTTGATCGGCGTATATATTGGGTGTCGCCATCTCCACTGTCGCAGGCAAATTAACGATCATCTTATGCTCAGGGGTCGGCTGCCAAATCGCCGAGACCGCATCGACCACCTCCTTGGCAAAAGTCAGTTCTGTTCCCGAGAACACTTCCGGTGAATACTGATAAACCCACTGGGTTTGCGGATACTGGGCAACGGCTTCTTTTACCCAGCGAGTCCCCTGTTCGGCGATTGCTTTTACGCCAGCTTGATCGGTACGATAAACGATCTCGCGAAAATCCGGAGCCGTCGGATTGTACATATGGACGATAGCCCGCCGGGCACCTTTAAGCGATTCTACCGTGCGATCAATTAACTCTTTGCGCGCTTGGGTAAGTACTTCAATGGTCACATCGCAAGGAATATGCCCTTCGTCGATCAAACGTCGAACAAATTCATAATCCGTCGCGGATGCAGATGGGAAACCTACCTCTATTTCCTTAAACCCAATAGCCACCAGTGACTTAAAAAACTCAAGCTTCGTCTCTACCGACATAGGATCAATCAAAGCCTGATTGCCATCGCGCAGATCTGTACTCATCCAGATAGGGGCACATTCAATACTACGGTTTGGCCATTGGCGATCGGTTAAGCTAACCGGTTGGTAAGCTCGATACTTAGTGCTTGGTTGGTCTAACATGGTGGCATCCTCAGTAAAGCCGTTTATTGGCGGGTTAACGTGACTGCGCTGCTCTGGGGATCACTCAGATCAATTCATCACTATGAGCTTTTGGCTCTGTAGACACTGTCGATAGATAATCGAACTTGCCTCTCAACCCGTTGTAAACAGTATAAGGAGGTTGTTGCCGCAGATGATTGCTAAACTAGCTTTATATTTACATTAATTAGCATATTATTGCGCTATGATTGCCGAACACGGTACATCTATAAGGAGTTTTCCTCGCTATGCAGCTCGACCGATATGACGGAATGATTTTACAGCGCCTTCAAAGCGAAGGGCGTATTTCCAACCAAGAGCTAGCCGATGCGATCAGTCTCTCGCCGTCACCATGCCTACGACGGGTTAGGCAGCTGGAAGAGGATGGTCTAATCGATGGTTATGTGGCCTTGCTTAACGCGCGTAAATTGGGCCTAAACCTAATGGCGTTTATTCATATCAGTATGGATCGTCACACCCCCGAGCGATTTGAACACTTTGAGCAAACTATCAGTCAATACCCTGAGGTTCTGGAGTGCCATTTGATTACCGGGCAGAGTGCAGACTATCTGTTAAAAGTTATCGTGGAAGATATGGATGCCTTTCAGCAATTTTTACTCAATAAACTAACCCGGGTTGAAGGTGTCAACGGCGTTCAGTCATCCTTTGTGCTGAAATCCCCCATTCGCTCCACAGCTTTACCGATACAACATAAAGCTTAATGAGCCGATCCATCAGCACTTGCAAATACACATATTGAGCGATTTCCCCCATTTTATTAATAGCTAACCTGCTCAATAGCTTTTCGCGGAACCCTAGAGGTCTTTTATGAGGACTTTATTACTATTGCTACTGAGTTTTACTTTATCAGCCAACACAATGGGGGCCAACGACACCCCAGTGACTGATCCGCAACTAAAACGAGTCAGCTATACCAGTTCAATTGGTAAAGAAAAAAGAGATTTTTTTCTCTATCTTCCCGCGGGCTACAACCCGGATGAAGCCAAACAATGGCCCGTTATTTTATTCCTACACGGTAATGGCGAACGGGGTAATGGCCGAAATGAGCTGGACTATGTGTTACAGCATGGTCCTATCTATGAAGCTTGGATTCAAAAAAAAGACCTGCCCTTTATTATTATTTCACCTCAGTTGCCTATGTTTGATATGGATAAGCGTGGCATCAGTTACATCGACAATCGGTCTCCCACTCAAATTCCACAGCGCTTAACCGAGGGCACCCCCCCTAGAGAACCTTACTTTACGACCCCTCAACCAATGTCGGGGATGCCACAAGTGTCCGATATATCAAAAATTCCACCCAATCTCCCTGCCGGCTGGGATCAAGTAGAAACCGACCTGTTACATATCATCGAACAAGTACACAACAACTATAAAACCGAGAGAGATCAGCTCTATCTAACAGGCTTAAGCTACGGTGGCTTTGGTTCTTGGTGGCTTGCCGGTAAACACCCAGAACTATTTGCCGCCGTTGTCCCAGTTGTTGGTTGGGGCCACCCATCACTCGTCGAACCCATTGCCAAACACCAGATACCTATCTGGCAATTTGCCGGGGGACGTGATCAGACCATTCCAATTCAATACTTCTACCCAGCGCTCAATAAACTGGAGCAACTTGGCCACCCCTGTGTTCACTTCACAACACACGAAGACATGGGCCATGATGCTTGGCGTAGAGTGTATCGCAGTGAAGATCTATACTCTTGGCTGTTGCAACAAAGCCGCTAACGATGGCTATTCACGGCCCTGACGAAGGTAGTGGAATAAAAAACTCAGCACCCCGCATTGACTCTGTCTGATAATATAGAGGGGTGTTAATTTTTACCTGGACGCTTTGACAACAGGCCAGTCCAATCCAGCCCTGATTTTCTCTAGGCCATCCAGCAAGTGAAAACTGACTTTTCTGCTTGACGACACTCGCCATGAATAGTCTTTCTATACACCCGGCCACAGAAACGAAAAGAGCTAGCTAATACAAAATAAGTTTGTATCTTCGATATGCTTTATTCTGGCGATATCACTTTAAACGAGGCTCTGCCTGAGTCTCTGGTATATCTAAAACCGTTACCACATCAAATTCTAAGTTTCTATTCTATGAAACCTAAATTTTTTTACTTTAACGAATTGGCTATAGTCACAAGCAACTGCTTTTGATCTAATAGCAGTATCCAGTCTATCTAGCGAGAATTGTCGTTAGTAATATTATGTGAAGCCTTTTTTATGACCACGCTGTACTTTAACCTTAACGATGTCATTCTTATATTATCTATTGGTCTAAGCATTGTACTGGCCCTGTCGCAGACTTTATTTTCAAGCAAGCTGCCTATCTCCAAATATCTTTTATCGGGTTTTTTTGTATCCATTGCTTTGGCCGATATCGGCATATTGCTTATCTGGAATGAGTATTTGCCCACTTCTGATACACTGGAAACTCTTACGCCCTATTTTTATGCACCGGCCATGCTACTTAAGGGTCCTCTCTTAATGCTGTATGTTGCCAGCATTACCCACGACGACTTTAGTCTTACTGGAACCGATTGGCTGCACTTTATACCTACTATAATCGTCATCAGTGTGATTGCTTTTTTTGGTATAGACAGCAGCTTTCTTCGCCTCGATACTTTTGGTATCGACAGCGCTGTATATCGAGCCGTCGATTTTATTTGGTGGTTCGTTAAACTTACCCCTTTCGCCTATTTTGTTTACTCGTTGTATATTGTCAGGAAATATCACAAGACTGTTTTCAGTCACAACTCCTCGGTCAACGAAGAAGCGATTGTTTGGCTTTACCTGATAACTGTGGCTTATATTTGCTCCGCAGTATGGTCGTTAATGCTCAGTTTTCTAGCCGTCGCCTATCGATTGCCGCTGGGCATTACTGACAATTACATAAACTTTATCCTATTAATTGCGCTCTTTTTCTACAGTGTTTCACATGCTCAACGGTTGACTACCACTAAAGGCTTAAAAAAGCCGGGCAATAAATCCAACGATAATATTGATGATTTAATCAACAAGGTTATGAGTGGGATACAAGACCAGAAACTCTACTTAAAAGCAAATATCAACGTAGAGCAATTCTCTGATATGCTCGATCTACCATACCGGGATGTTTCCTTTGCGATCAATCGTGCCTTCGATAAAAACTTTTTTGAGTTTATTAATTTTTATCGAGTAGAAGAAGCAAAGCGCTACCTAGGCGATAAGGAATGTTTAAATATGTCGATTATGGAGGTTTTACTGGAGTCTGGCTTTAACAGCAAATCCTCATTTCAGCGATTTTTCAAACGATTAACCGGTGAGTCACCAACTGAATATCGCAATAAAGCTATTAACCAAACGGATTAATCGTTAATACGCGATGTCATGGGCGTCGAGAATAGCTTTAACCTCTAGTAGCTGGTCATCGTAGTGACGCCATTGCTCTATAGATCGGGTATGAATTTTCTGACGAACCTGTAAGGCACTGGCAGTCGCCACAGGCGCTGTATTATTTTCAATATTTAAATATTCACGACTCCATGGCAATTGACAGAATTCGAACAGCTGTTTAGCTTCTTCTTGTTGATTTTGTACGAGACTTTCATAGTTTAAAAGAAAAAAACGTTCTGGATAATCCCGCTTCAACCGCCGTGTTAATTGGTAAAACGACACATAGAATAAGGCTGTATCCTCTAAGCTTAAAGAATAGCTATAGCAACCATCAGCAAAACTAAACAACTGCCGATAATTACTCACAATGGTATCCAGTGGGTTTCGATCTAAGCACACTACGACACTATTTTTCAAACAGTGAATAAGTTGATCTGCCAACAAGATATTAACCGGCAGCTTGTCTAGTAGAATTTTTTTTGAACCCTGTAAGTAGCGAGTGTTATGCTGGTATAACCGACCCACTTCTATACACTTATCGTCGCCTAAGGCGGCTAAACAGCTTGGTGTGATAAAGTTCGAAGAAGTGTCCGCCAGTACCTTTTTGATACTGGTACGAAAGCACTGTAATTCGCCGGCAGAGATAACCTCGTCCGAACCACACAATATTCGATCAACTAAAGTGGTACCACTTCTCGGCATTCCGGTTACAAAAATATTCTCAACACCATCGGCGGGCTTACAGGGATAAGGTGCCTTAGCGATTAACTTGTCTAAGATCAGTTTATCCCGATCAAAGCTATAACCTATTGCCGCCTTTTGTTTGGCTTTGTACTTTTGCAGCACAGAAAAAGACTGTGAATAATGACCGCCAGCCTCCAGCTCTTTGGACAAAGCATGCGCTATATGCAGCTGAGCTTCCGGGTTGTGACTGGCCTCTAACATTCGGGTCAGGTACTTTACTCGTTTATCCTCAGAATTTTTTGCACGGCAGTTCATACTACTGAGTAAAGTCAATGCCGCCTGGGCTTTCTCATAGTTAGGCTTAAGCTCAACGGCTTTTTCTAACGCCTTTTTGGCTTGAGAAAAGTCACCAAGGTACTTATAGCAAGTTGAAAGGTTGAACCACACCAACGCGCTACTCACATCAATCTCTACTAAACGCTGATAGCATTTGCTTGCCTGTGTATAGAGATTCAACCGATTGTAAGTGGTTGCGACAACATCGATCAACTCAGGATTATTTGTTGCCACCGTGTCAATTGTTTGTAATAACTGATAAGCGGAATTCATTTCACCACAAAGCACCAACGCTCGAGCCAAGTAACCCTTATAAAGCAAATTTTCCGAGTTAATGATCGATGCTTTTTGGAGAAGCTCTACCTCTTTCTGGTAATTACCGTATTTATGCGCAATATAACTCAGTAAGTAGTGAGCTTCTGCATGATCCGGCTGCTGTTGAAGAATTTCACCTAACAGCCGGTACGCCTGCTGATCACGCCCTTCCCCAAGCGCTTTACGTGCTAAAGTTTCCAAGCTTTTTGGGGGGGGCGAGTGAGTCAAAACAAATCTCCTAAATTTCCGCGTTAGCCATCGATATTGAACGGCTATACTGATTACCAAAACGAGATCGATATAGGGCAGCTGGTGTATAAGCTGCGGTGTTGCCATCAATGGCCACCCAAGTTTCCCCTCCGTCGAGACTCGCTTCAAAAGTCACCTTAGGTAGTGCACTATTAAACATCAGTTTTTTTCCGTTCATCCGAATGCCGGGCGGAGGGATATAAAAATTCACCCCATGTTGATCCAGCTTTGGCAGTTCATGGGTAACCAGCGCAGATAAAAATACTTGCCAGTCTTGACGATACTCTTTGTCTTTACCATTGCCATCTTCCCAGCCAGCTTTGTGCCAAGCGCGCTCAGCGAGGGAGATAATTCTGGGGAAGATCATACTTTCTACCGCCTCTGTGGTACGCAGAGTTTCACTCCAAAGCTGCCCTTGCATACCGAGAACATTTTCCGGTTTTTCGAGAGCTACATGTACCTTGTTAGTCAGCGCCTCTAGATTAGTTATCTCCTCACCTCTAAAGGTTTTATCCGCGTTGGCATATAGGTCGTCTGGTCGAAAAGCGAACACTTGCTCTAAATCAGTGTACCGCGTTGCCCAGTTATAACCTCGTTCATCTGGGTTACTTTCGTACGGATGATCAAAATATAAGTGAGTGGCAGAAGACAAAACCACTTTGTAGCCGGCATTCGCTAGCATATAGGTTCGATCGGAAACACCTAACTCCCAAATATTATCCCAAGTGTGGGCAATAACATCCAAATTTGGCAGACTTTCGCGTAAAAAGGGCGTGTTCTTATCGTACATCAAACCATCTTCCCAGCCGGCAATTGCCAACCCGCGATCACTGGCGAGCTGCGCGACCCGTTTAACAAAGTACGGTTTTAAATCATCTACACCCACGACTCCAGAGTCTGCATCTTTGAACAACGCCTGGCAGCGCGGTGAGCCCACCCACGAGCCTCGCCCTACTTCATCACCGCCCATGTGGAAGGTCTGCAAAGGAGCACCAACATCGCGATGCATACGCTGCAGTTCATACATGATCTTATTGATAAAGTGGTACGTCGACTCCATACACACATTGATAGAATTATCGTTGTAACTCTGAACCGTTAAATATTCAGACGTATCATGGGGGTCGGATAACAAAAACTGCTCGGCTTGTGCTGTTTGGTCTACGTCTAACTTATTGCGGTACCTTGCCTGCATAGCAACAATTGCCGCCCGCGCATGACCCGGCATATCAATCTCAGGCACTATTTCAATATTTCTGTTATTGGCAAAGCGCACAATATCCATATAGTCCTGACGGGTTAAATACTGCTTGTCTTGCTCCGAGGTAGGTCCGCTACCTAACTGAGTCATTAAACACGTTTGTTCCAGTGGATCAAAACACCGGTTTGCTCCTATATCGGTTAATTCGGGCAAGCCTGGGATCGCCAACCGCCAGCCCTCATCATCGGTCAAATGCAGGTGGAGTTTATTAAGTTTATAGCGGCCCATTTGCTCAATTAAAGTCAGTATGGCCTGCTTGCCATGGAAGTTTCGCGCGATGTCGTAGTGCATTCCCCGCCATGTATAACGTGGCTCATCAAATACTCTAACCGCGGGTAACTTAACCTCTTGTTGGCTTTCTGAAAGCGGTAAAAGCTTAGTTAAACTCTGTACGGCATAGAATATTCCAGCCTTATCACCCGCCTTAATAACCACTCTATTACTCTTTATATTGAGCTCATATTTCTCAGCTTGAGTGATTGAATCGTCAATAAGTAAACTGATGCTATTGTCGGCGCCGATATTTTCAATGTCGTTTAACGTAATCCCTAACGCTTCAAACTCACGCTTTAAATAGTCAGCAGAGAAGCGCAAGCCCCCACTTTGATACAGTGACCATTCGCTATTAATTTTGGCATAGCCCTTACTGCGATGAACCTCTTTCGGGGTAGGAATAATGCCCCAAGGCTGTTCGATGACATCAACGTTTTTATTGTCGCTGTAGCGGCTGGCAGGTGTGGCTACCGGATAAAGATCGGCGTCGGGATTATTAAACCGGAGATACTGCTCTGGTTTTGCTAACTCATCTGTAAACGTTTTAGGGTCTTCATAAGCTGTACTGGCTAAAACATAGCTATTGCCCTTCGGGTCAACCAGAAAAGCGTTTGGCATCATATAGCTATAACTTGAAATATAGCCTAATGCTGTAAATGAAATGCGTTTACTTTCACCACGTTTTATGCCTTTAAAGGCGGCCGTCGGTGTTAAACGATGCAGATCACCTTTGATTCGAGTCAGGGTAAACTCATCCGTATTTATTTTGGTAATGCGCCTAACGAAATGCATATAAAAACTCCAACCCGACTCCCCCGCGGGGATTGTTTGGCTCGAGCTATTATTAATATTTAAGTATGCACTGAATTTTCCGTCCGGTAGAAAATTACTTTCAACTCCGTATTTTACATCCGCCTCGTCGGCAAACGCTTGATAGTCAAACGCGTTCGTGCCTTGAACCAATAATAGTCCAAGCACAATTTTCAGTATTTGTCTCATAAAAGCCTGCTATTTAATTTCTAATGTCACTTTTTTAAGTTTGGCTCTACCTTATTTATACGCTATCGGTCTATCAGCACTCTTTAATAACCGGTGTTCCGTACACTTCTAACTCATACAACGAGAAACCTCGCGACGGAATTGCTTTTTTCGTAGCTTTAATACGGACAAATCTAGCTTTCTTTTTTATATTATCGTGTGTGTTAATCATTTGATTGTTATCTGAAATATCGATAGATGATCTCCATTCACTGCCATCGGTAGACAGGCTCACCTGGTAATCGATTGCATAAGCCGGATCCCAAGTTAGGGTGATATTTTTGATATAAAATTCACCCCCCAAATCGACCTGTATCCATTGATCTCCGGTGTATTCACTGGCCCAGCGACTATTGGTGATGTCGCCGTCTGTAATACGCCAGGGCTCATACCCTGACGCTACGAACGACGACGCATCGACGGTTTTATTTAACGCTATATTTTGATTTGGTGAACATTTATTTTTTTGTTTTATTTTAGCGGTTTTAGTCACATGGCTAGACGGATTGGTAGCGTCATAACTAACCACACGCGCTTGATACCTACCTATGTCATCGACCTTTAGGCTATTAATTTGCAGTGTCTGTGAATCAGCACCTTGAATGCTCTGAGTATTCGTTAAACATTGCCCATCTTTAAACCATGTAATATCTTTTTCACTGGCACTGCTATTAAGCTGAAGTGTTACCTCTTCACTTACACAGGCCTTATTTGACACAGGCTGTAAATTAATATGATTTTCGTTATTTACAGATATATCAGCGAAATGGTTATATAAGAACCAGGTACTACCGACCACCTCGAGTTTTTGTTTCCATACGTCATCTAGTTGCTGATACTCTGTCATCCATGTTTTAAAGGGCTGATCAATAGAGTGTGTTTCCAGCCATGGGCCCATAAAGTAAGAGGTTGGATCACCTGTATTGGTAGGACCTTCGTTAGAAAATATAGGAGCAATCTCTACAGTTCGACTACCCGACGCCAAAAACTCTAGGCGGTCTAATCCATATTGAATAATATTAATATCGTCTTGTCGATAATAGTGTACAAGTACTCTATCTACCGCATCGGCTAAAGCTGCACCTTCTTCTGCGTTTATCCATCCAATATAAATTTCTGTTTTTAACTCATTCCCACGAGCAACGCTGTCAAAATGAGATAAAATATTCAGAGTTTCTGTAAATGCTTGCTCTCTGTCTTCACGATTCCAAAATTCGTACTCAAGATTTAAAACATCCAGTTTTTCAATGTTCGTCCGGGTATTGTTATAGGCGAGCATTTCATCGGCTGATGATGCCGAGCCCAGTGCAGCCGCTATTTCCTGAATACCGTAGTATGTTTTCGCTCTAGAGATAAAATTTGCCAGTTTATTTTGTCGAGAAACATCCGGCCCCATACCTTCTAGACCATAGAGAATTAAATAATTGATGCCATTGCTCTGGCTAAATTCCAATAATTCTGTTTCTCGATTAAAATTCCCTAAAAGATCAGTATTTCCTCTGTTCAGAGAAACATACATGCCGTTAATTTCTACGCAATGTCCGCCAATTGAAGCCGAGTTTTCAGCTACAGTAATCTGGCTGATTAGCATAATGACTACTACTTTAGCCATAATATAAATATTTGAAATTTTCATTCTTCCTAACCCTATCGATAAAAAAAGCCCGGTATTACCCGGGCCAAAGCGAGGAAACAAACTCTTTAGAAATTGGCTCTTAAGCCAAAGGTATAAATTGCTCCGGTGTCTTCGTAACCAACAAATTGATTTTCGTAACGACCGTATTTATTCACAACCTCACCTGTAACATTGATACCCTCAATAAAGGCCGACATGTTTTCTGTAATGTTGTAGCTAAAGGAGAAATCTAAGGTTCCATACGCATCATAGTGAACCGGCTCGTTTGATGGGCCGTTAAACACTAAGCCAAGAAAATCGGTGCGATAGTTATACGCTAATCGACCTTCATAGAGTTCGTTGCCGTAGAACAAAGAAACATTACCGGTATCACTCAGCCCAGGAAGGGCAAATTGCTCGGCATCACTCGCTTCGCTTAGGGTGGCACTGCTATCAACAAACGTATAGTTAGCCGTTACACCAACCCCTATATCGAATAAGTGCGTGATATTAATCTCTGCACCTTCAATCGTGGCAGACTTACTATTGTGTGGGCGAGTCACCATAAACTCTTGCCAGCTAGGGTCTTCAACCGCAACATTTTCTATGGTTTCCAATTGCGAGTACCGCACGATATAGTCATCAATGTTCTTTTGATAAAAAGCCAAAGATAAGATATCGGAATCGCCGTAATAGTACTCGAACGCCAAATCATAGTTGGTTGATTTATACGGCTTCAAATCGGGGTTGCCACCCATGGCGGTGCGCGTTGACACAGTGGTTGTTTGATAGGTCGTATAGGGTGCAAGAGCTGACAGAGTCGGTCGTGTTAGGGTTTCACTGACCGCTGCTCGAACATAAAGATCTTCTGTTACCTGCAAGGTAGCATTAAGAGACGGCAGCCAATTGTCGTAATTGCTGTCTATCGATACGGCGGTACCTGCAGCATCTGCGTAGTTCTGCACTAACCAGGGCGATGGTGGTTCGCCGGGACCGGTAGATTCACGCTCCAATGATTCCAATACTTGAGAAGTGCCATCGGAGATTAACGATGTTTCGGTGTAACGCAGACCACCAACGAGCTCTAATTGCATCCCCATCAGGTTTACTTCGAAATCTAACTCAAGATAAGCTGAAATAACATCTTCTTCGATGACATAAGAATCGTTAGACTTGACCGCGGCCCAACTGTAGCCGTTTTCAATAAAGGCTTCTTTAGACGCTATACCGGTGGCTGTATCTGCTCGGGTTCGGCCATCGATATTTTCTGCCATCCACTCCCGATACGCCACGGGATCAATCATATAAACATCGGCGTTAAGGCCACCAAAATGGTCACCCGACTCCTGTACACCGGTAATAATGCTATCGTAATCAATCTCTTGCCCGGTAGCCAGGCCGTGGTACATACGACGGATCAATTCAGGAGTTTTCCAATATTCTGTCTGCTTCTCAGATATCGTGTTATTGATGCCGAACTTCACGCCTTGTAAGTATTCACCATCGGCGTCCCAAGCAAAGTCCAACTTAAACTCATCGTTAGTACCTTTGTTATACACACCATCATTCGAGGTAATACGCGCCCTCAGGTCTTGCATATTTTGGCTGCCCATCTCGGGCTTAATGGCATCTTCGTCACGATACTCATAGGTCGGAATTCCGCCATCTGAGGTCATAATGTAGCCAGGGCGGTTAAGAAATTCGGCAATATACAAGCGATCCAAACCGCGGTTATCCAGCTCCGCTTCTGAGTGTGCTATATCAGCCGTCATCACTAAATCATCGGTGATATACCACTCAGCGTTAAAGCCGCCAATAACCGATTCGGTCGGTCTCTCTTTCGTGGTTAACAGGTGGGCGTAACCAGTAATATCATAACCTTCGTCGTAACCATGGTTAATTACTTGGTAAAAGCCGTTCTCATCCACCACATTTTGGTCTGACAAAGTAGGCGCCCAAAGATACGAACCGGTCGAATACTCAGTAGATGATGTGCTGTAGTCTGAATAAATAACATCAGCGGTTAAAGTCAGGTTTTCCGTCGGTCTGGCCTGAAAGACGAGGTTGCCACCAACTCGCTCACGAGTCACTTCTTCGCTGCCGGCGTAAATGCTTTGAATACGGTAGGTGTCTTCTTCTAGACCATCGCCTGAGTAGGCATAGCCACCACCCCAACCTTCACTTGGCGTGGTAAAGCTAAGAAACGGCTCTAGATTTGTATTGGCAATGTGTTCATTTCTAACCACATACTCTAACGTGTTTCGTTTTTGGTAGGTCATTGACGCCAAAACACCAAACATGCCGTCATTGAACGTATTGCTGATAATAAAAGAGCCTTGCGGACTGGTCTCTTCACTGTTCTCTTCGTACTGCCCTTTTAAGCTGCCTGCGAACTTAAAACCATCAAAATCAAATGGACGTGCGGTGACAATATCAATCGTTCCACCTAAACCACCTTCTTTCAAGCCTGGTGCCGACGTCTTAAAGACATCAACAGTGCTCACCAATTCGGAGGCCAGGGTATCAAAACTAAAAGCCCGCTCTTCATTTTCAGACGCTGGAGTACGGCCGTTTATTTGTACCGCCGTGAAATCTGGGCCAAGCCCTCGAATACTGACAAATCGACCTTCACCGCCATCTCTATCAATTGCCACACCGGGTACACGCTGGAGTGAGTCAGCGATATTATTGTCTGGGAACTTACCCAGATCTTCAGCCGAGATACCATCTGAAATCAAAGATTGATCACGCTTTCGATCAATACTGCGTTCAATACTGCTTGCGATACCTCGTACGATTACTTCCTCGAACAGCACCTCTTCTTCTTGAGCCATACTGGCTACTGGTGCCACCGACAAGGTAGCTAGTATTGCTACCGAAAGCTTTGAATGTTTAAACATCGAATTCTTCTCCCCAAAGTAGTGCCTGATCATAAGACTTTGTCTTAGGCATTTTTGTCATCTGATTCAGGCTCACGAAACCGTTGTGTTGGCAATAGCTCTCCTTGCAATTGATAATCCGCTTTCCACTCAATAGTCGCGACTCAGTTTCGCTTTTTCGTAAGAATTGACCCGACCCACTTTAAACAAATAAATGACCCAACCGTAATCCATTGAAATTAAAAGAATTTTAAAATTTGGTTTATTATTCGGGATTTGAAAAAAATTCAGGAAGATAGTCTGTTTTTAATATAGGGAATATTCTGGCAGGTATTTGGGCTATATTTTGGCCCTATAATCGAGCTTTTATAGCCTGCAGTTAAATAACTGCAAATAAAAATAGAGCTTTGATAGACAGGTTGGCAGGCTTGAACGTATTCATGATTGAGGGTGTTTGGCCCAAACCTTCCCCCAACAAAAACTGTTTAGAGGAAGATTTTGGCCATTAAAGCACGCCAAAAATAATGTAGTTAGTACTTACTTACACATCCAGATTGGCCACTGCCAGTGCGTTAGTTTCAATAAATTCACGACGTGGCTCAACGTGATCACCCATAAGTGTCGTGAAAATTTGATCGGCAGCGATAGCATCCTGAATAGTCACTTTAAGCATTCTACGGCTCTGTGGGTCCATTGTGGTTTCCCACAATTGCTCTGGGTTCATTTCACCCAGCCCTTTATAACGTTGGATAGAGTAACCGCGAGTAGCCTCTTTCATGAGCCATTCTAAACCAGCATCGAATGTGTCGACTTCTTGAGTTTTCTCACCGCGTTTGACAAAGGCGCCGTCCTCCAACAAATTATCGAGCTTCTCACCTAAGCCTACAATTGCTCGATATTCACCGGATGCGAAGAACTCGTGATTAAATGGATACTCCGCAGCTACACCATGCTCAATGATCTCCACATGAGGCAAATAAAGATGGCGCTCTTGATCCTCCCGCACGGTCAATTCGTAGCGATCGGCACCCGCTTTGTGGCTGTTGTGGAACTTAGATGCTAGCTTTTCGCACCATTCATTCATAACCTGCTCATCACCTAGGTTTTCAGGTGATAATGAAGGCATATAAATCATTTGCTCAAGCACTTCTGGTGGGTACAAACGCGATAGACGCTCAATGGTCTCCATCACGCTGCGATATTCACGCACCAAGTTTTCAAGTTGCTCACCGCGTATACCTGGATCATCGCTGTTAACATGAAGACTTGCACCTTCAAGGGCCGCTTGGGTCAAAAAAGCGATACGGGCGGGTTCATCTTTTAAATATTGCTCTTGCTTACCCTTGGCAATTTTATACAAAGGAGGTTGGGCAATATAAACATGACCGCGCTCAATCAACTCACGCATTTGGCGGAAGAAAAAGGTCAGTAACAAGGTACGAATGTGCGATCCATCGACATCAGCATCCGTCATAATAATAATACTGTGATAGCGCAGCTTTTCCGGGTCAAACTCGGTTTTACCAATACCGCAACCCAAGGCAGTAATCAGAGTACCTACTTCAACGCTGGACAGCATTTTATCGAATCGCGCTTTCTCGACATTTAGAATCTTACCTTTTAGTGGCAAGATGGCTTGGGTTTTTCGGGCACGGCCCTGTTTGGCGGAACCGCCAGCAGAATCACCCTCCACCAGGTATAGTTCTGATAGCGCTGGGTCTTTCTCTTGGCAGTCTGCCAGTTTACCCGGTAACCCGGCTATATCCAGCGCGCCTTTACGGCGTGTCATCTCACGGGCCTTACGGGCCGCCTCACGAGCGCGGGCCGCATCGATCATTTTACCCACAATTTGCTTGGCTTCGGCTGGGTTTTCCAACAGGAAATCAGCCAAATTATGACTCATTTCCTGCTCTACCGCGGTTTTCACCTCAGAAGAAACCAGCTTGTCTTTGGTTTGCGATGAGAACTTAGGGTCGGGTACTTTTACAGAAATAATCGCTGTTAGCCCCTCTCGTGCATCATCACCTGTGGTGCTGATCTTAGCTTTCTGCGCCAAGCCCTCTTTTTCAATGTAGGTATTTAAACCCCGCGTCAATGCAGCCCGAAAGCCTGCTAAGTGAGTACCACCATCGCGCTGAGGGATATTATTGGTGTAACAGAATATATTTTCCTGGAAGGAATCGTTCCACTGCAGGGCAACTTCTACTGCAATGCCGTCTTCTCGCTGGTCAGTAAAGTGTACAACCTTATTGATTGGGGTTTTATTGGCATTAAGGTGCTCCACAAAGGCACGTAAACCACCTTCATATTCGTACACTTCTTCTTTACCACTGCGCTCATCTTTTAGAACGATACGCACACCGGAGTTTAGGAACGACAGCTCGCGCAGACGCTTAGCCAAGAGTTCAAACTCGAATTTGATATTGCTAAAGGTGTCAGCGGAAGGCTTAAAATGAATTTCTGTTCCCGTTGAGGTTGTTTCACCCACAACCGTTAGGGGCTTTTGTGGTACACCGTGCTGATAGACCTGCTCATGTACGCTGCCACCGCGGCGGATGGTGAGCTTTAGTTCTTCTGAAAGAGCATTAACCACCGAAACACCCACACCGTGTAAACCACCTGACACTTTATAGGTGTTGTCATCAAACTTACCACCGGCGTGCAATACGGTCAGAATGACCTCTGCCGCAGACACACCCTCTTCATGCATTTCAGTGGGGATGCCACGACCATTATCTGATACCGAAACTGATTCATCGGGGTGTATGACAACGCGAATTTCTGAACAAAAGCCTGCCAATGCCTCATCAATGGAGTTATCCACCACCTCAAAGACCATATGGTGCAAACCCGTGCCGTCGTCTGTGTCCCCAATATACATACCCGGTCGCTTACGTACGGCATCAAGGCCTTTTAGCACCTTAATACTGGACGAGTCATAATTGGGTTTATCGTCTGACATAGTAGGTTTACTCCGCTTATTAGTAAGGCTGGCTTATTCCGTTTCAGATAGCGCCAGTCGCTCTTCGTGTTTTATCTCTCCGTGTTCCACGTGGAACACTTTAATATCCCGATCAACCATCTTTCCCCAAGGTTCTGACAGAGCTAACACATCAACCCCTGTCACAAACACCTGGCAATTAAGCTTGTTAATCCAATTAACCATCAGAGTTTGATACTTATCATCTAACTCAGAGGGCAAATCATCGACTAACAATATACAATTCTTTCCACTTGTTTGCTGAAACACCATGCACTGAGCAAGGATTAAGGCGCAAACCAGCAGTTTCTGTTGGCCCCGTGACAGTACTTCTTCAGCTTTATGGGAGCCTACTTTGATTTTGATATCCGCCCGATGGAAGCCAGTGCCTGTAAAGCCTTGTTTCTTATCGCGGTCAAAATGCTGCTCTAAGATATCCAGCAGATTACCAGTGGTGTCCCAACCTTGCTCAAGCTCTACCGTAAGAGATTCAATCTGAACAAACTCTTCCACTAGTGACAAGAAAACGGCTTTGAATTGATCAAATGCACAGCGGCGATAATCAGCTAACAGCTGGCTGAGCCCCGCCAACTCTCTATCCCAAGGATGAAACTCAGCATAGGGTATTCTATCACGACGCAGCATTGCATTCCGTTGTTTTAAACACCGGCTGGCATTCTTCCAGGTGATGAAGAAGCCAGGTTCCACGTGAAACACTAACCAATCGAGAAGTTGACGTCGTTCTTTTGGCCCACCTTCTATCAACCGGAAAGTATCACTGTTAATTACCAACACCGGTAAAGAGCGGGTTAATTCAGCCAGTGAAGCTATCCTTGAGCCATTAACCTTAAACTGAGAATCACCACGTCGTGGACGGGTAATACCAATACTGGCTGCACTTGATTTTCCAAAGACTGTTAATTCAGAGGCGCTTTCATTAATAAGCGGCTTAATTTTATGGCTGCGGAAAGAGCGCCCGAGGCTCAACAAATAAACTGACTCCAGTAAAGATGTTTTACCAGAGCCGTTCTGACCATAAAGAAGATTGATATCGGGTGAAGGCTGGACGTCGACCTGTAACAAATTGCGAAACTGGGTGACCAACAGCCGCTGGATAGGCATATTCTAAGTCTTAGAGCCTCATAGGCATAACAACATAGAGAGAGTCGCCCTCTTCAGGCTCCTCTAGCAAAGCACTGCTATTAGCATCTGAGAGAGTGATCTTAATCGCATCACTGTTCAGTACATTGGCAACATCTGTCAGATAGCTGACATTGAAACCCACCTCAAGAGAGTCTCCAGCGTAATCAACGGTTAGTTGCTCTTCAGCTTCTTCTTGTTCGGGGTTGTTCGCTACAATTGTTAGCTGGCCGCTATCCAGCAACAAACGTACACCACGATACTTTTCATTGGATAGAATAGCCGTGCGAGAAAAGGCTTGTTTTAATTCACTGCGTGAGCCGTACATAATCTTATCGCCACCACGCGGTAATACTCGTTCGTAATCTGGGAATTTACCGTCTACTAGTTTGGAGGTAAATGTATATTCATGGGATGCCACGCGAATATGATTCGCGCTCAGTACAACATCCACCAACTCTTCATTGTCATTCATTAGTCGAGCAAGCTCTAACACGCCTTTACGCGGCAGGATAGCCTGTACCAACTCAGAGGTGTTGATTCCCAGAGCTCGTGTGCACATTGCCATACGATGGCCATCAGTGGCCACTACTCGCAACTGATCTTGCTGAACTTCCCATAACATACCGTTTAGGTAGTAACGGACATCCTGTTGAGCCATTGCAAAAGCAGTTCTATCAATAAGTCGCTTTATCTCTCCTTGTTGTGCACTAAACTGCAAATCACCGGGACCATCCTCAACATTGGGGAAATCATTGGCTGGCAAGGTAGATAGGGTAAAGCGGCTACGGCCACTTTTTAATAAAATTCGGCTCTCTTCCTCAATTAACTCCACCACAGCGTCATCCGGCAATGAGCGAACAATATCCACAAATTTTCGGGCCGGTACAGTGATTTCACCATCAATTCCAGGAGCTTCCAGCTCTACCCGACCGACAATTTCCACCTCTAGATCGGTGCCCGTCAGGGACAGCCTATTCCCCTCTAGAACCAACAACACATTGGATAGAACAGGTAAGGTCTGGCGACGCTCAACAACACCCGCCACCAGTTGCAGGGGTTTGATCAATGCCTCTCGCGATACGACAAATTTCATGTGATGGTCTCTTGTCTTAGTCCTTGAATATAGGGCTTACTGATTGATTGGTTTAAGAGGTTAAAGAACGTAGCAGATTTTTCATATCTTCTCTGATATCTGCATCTTCTTCTTCCAACTCTTTAATTTTACGGCAGGCATGTAAAACGGTTGTATGGTCGCGCCCACCGAAAGCTTCGCCAATCTCAGGCAAACTGTGATTGGTTAACTCTTTCGCTAATGCCATAGCCACCTGACGCGGCCGGGCAACTGAGCGACTGCGCCGTTTAGATAACATATCCGCGATTTTAATTTTGTAATACTCACCGACAACCCGCTGAATATTATCCACACTCACTTGTTTATCTTGCAGTGCTAGTAAATCCTTCAGAGCCTCGCGTACCAGCTCTACATCAATCGATCTTCCTGTGAAGTGAGCACTCGCTATCACTCTTTTTAGTGCACCCTCTAGCTCACGTACATTTGACCGAATCCTCTGCGCGATAAAGAAAGCCGCATCATCAGGTAAATCGACCTCAACTTGCTGAGCCTTTTTCTTTAAAATAGCCACTCGCATTTCGAGCTCAGGGGGTTCTACCGCTACGGTTAACCCCCAACCAAAGCGAGATTTAAGCCGCTCCTCTAAGCCGTGTATCTCTTTTGGATAACGGTCACAGGTAAGAATAATTTGCTGGCCACCTTCCAATAGCGAATTAAAAGTGTGAAAGAACTCTTCCTGAGAGCGCTCTTTACCCGCAAAAAATTGAATATCATCAATTAACAATGCATCAACAGAACGATAGTAACGCTTAAAGTCATTAATGGCATTTAATTGCAGTGCCTTTACCATATCCGCCACAAAGCGTTCAGAGTGTAAATAAATAACCTTAGCATTGGGATTTTTCTGCAGCAGTGCATTTCCCACAGCTTGCATCAAGTGAGTTTTACCCAGCCCAACTCCACCGTAGATAAAAAGTGGGTTGTAAGCACCACCGGGGTTTTCTGCTACTTGTCTCGCGGCTGCTAAACCCAACTGGTTAGATTTACCCTCGACAAAACTTTCAAAACTGAAAGCTCGATTGACATTATTTTGATGCTTAAGCGCCCCCTCTACATCTGGCCTGGAAGCCTGTATTGGCGGTTGCGGGGGAGGTGCAGTCACTGAGGCATTATGTGCAACAGGGGTTGTCTCAGGCGCTGCTGCCGCTGGGGCAGGATTAGACTGCGTCGCTGTTGGGGCCGGTCGACGCATAATAGCGGGGTTGCCACCAGAGCGATTACCCACCCCTACATCAATAGTAAGTGATGGTTCGTCTTGGTACTGAAGAGCAAGTTCGGATATTCGAGCTAAAAACTTCTCTCTAACCCAATCACAAACAAATCGGTTAGGCGCAAGAATACGCAGGCTGGCACCATCAGCGCCCCCCTCAACCTTTAACGGTCGAATCCAAGTATTAAATTGTTGCGATGGCAACTCATCCTGAAGACTGGAAACGCAAAATTCCCACACCGATTCCGGCAAAACTAACCCCCAATATTATTCACAAACACCTTGCTACAACGTTTGGTGCTCGCCTTAGAACTCACTAGTTTACCTTGCCAAAAGCTAGTTATCCACACCAAAGAACAAAAATCTATCCAGATCAGTAAAATCAAGGTAAATTGTTAATTTTAAGAGGTTTTATGCAGGTTATAAAAAAGATTTACACAGGCTTATCCACAAAATAAAACAAACTCACTAACAACCATCTCTCAATAACAACCCAGTGGATAACCCCGTGAAAAACTGTGTAAACAAGGTATATAAACCCTGTATAGATAAATTTATAACTCATTAAGGATTAAGCATTGATTTTGCTAGTGTTCTTCTATAAAATCGCCGCCTCTTTTTCGCACACTGTGTGATCAATACAGGTATCGGTAGGTTAACCCATGAAAAGAACATTTCAGCCCAGCGTATTAAAACGCGCACGTAGCCACGGCTTTCGTGCTCGTATGGCCACCAAAAACGGTCGTGCAGTATTGGCTCGTCGTCGCTCAAAAGGTCGTAAAAGCTTAAGCGCCTAATTAAGCCTGAGACTGCGCGTGATACAAAAGGCACCGCTGTAGCGTCTTCATTATATGATGAAGCACTACACCGGTGCCTTTTGTGTGTGGTCAGTTTTCAATTTAACGAGGTCGCAGCCCTGTGAGCTCGAATGCCTTTAGCAAACAACAACGTTTATTGAAGCCCGCTCAATTTAAGGCGGTATTTGATGACGCACCCTTTCGTGCCTCACATCAGCATATATTGATGCTATCTCGCAGTAACGATGATCAAACAGCCCGCCTTGGACTGGTCATCGCAAAAAAGAATATCCGCTTCGCTGTTGATCGCAACCGAGTTAAGAGATTAATTCGGGAAAGTTTTCGTCAGCACCAACAACATTTATATGGGTTAGATGTTATTGTACTGGCTCGCCGGGGATTGGCCGAGTTAGACAACGAGCAAATCTTTAAGCTACTGGCCAAGCAGTGGCGGCGTTTACAACACAAAAAAGCTCAACAAGAGGCCCAATCGTGAGCTGGCTTGCCATTAAATGTATCCGACTCTATCGATATTTATTGAGCCCATGGATCGGCAATCAATGCCGCTTCTACCCCAGTTGCTCACACTATGGTGAGGAAGCCATAATGACTCACGGTTTTATAAAAGGGTCTTATCTAACAGTCAGCCGCCTATTAAAATGCCACCCTTGGCACCCGGGTGGTATAGACCCAGTTCCAACTAAAACCAACAATTAACCACTAACCAATGGCAAACATTAAAATGGATTGGCAAAAGAATCTGTTAATCGCGGCAATGGTCGCAGTAATCGTGCTCCTGGTGATACGCTGGGAAGAGTTCCAAGAACGGCAAGCCGAAACAACGGCTGAAATTGCCGAGGAGCAAGTCAACAGCCCTAAAGACAGTGATATCCCTGCAGTGGTTAGTGGCGATGTACCCGTTACCGAGATACCCGGCCAGGCCTCACCAGAAATTACCAGCACTCAGGTAATTCGCGTGACAACCGACACCTTGAAAGTCGCCATTAACCCCACTGGCGGTGATATCACCGAAGTTTCGCTGCCTAAGCACTACGCCGAAATAGATACCCCAGACCAACCTTTTGTGCTGGTAAACAATCGTGGCAGTAAAACCTACACCGCACAGAGTGGCTTAATAGGCCCTAACGGTACCGACAGCTCTGACGGACGCCCAGTATTTACCGCCAGCGATACTCAATATCAAATGAGCGAAGGTCAAGACACCTTACAAGTTGACCTGACGACTAAACAGGACTCAGTAACAGTCACTAAGCGATTTACCTTTTATCGAGGTGAGTATCGAGTTGAAGTTAGCTACCTGATTGAAAACGGGAGCAGCGAAAACTGGCAAGCCGCCTTATATGGTCAAATTAAACGCGACAGTCACGAGCCTGACACGGCCAATGGTTTTGGTATGCAGCCTTTTGTCGGTGCCGCTTTAACAACCAATGATGAACGCTATAAGAAATTTTCTTTTGATGATCTGGAAGAAAAAAGTTTCAAAGCCAGTGTTCAAGGTGGCTGGGTATCCATGGTTCAGCACTACTTTATCAGCGCTTGGATTCCCGCCGCCGAAAGCCAAAATCAGTATTACTTACGCCAACAAGGTAGTCAGGATATTTACTTAATGGGCTTTACCTCACCGATGACGACAGTCGCTCCAGGTGAATCCCAAGCTATAGCGGTTCAGTATTACGCCGGCCCTAAAGACACCGAAGCTCTAGAGGCAATAGCTCCGTATTTAGACTTAACCGTGGATTATGGTTGGCTATGGTGGATGGCCAAGCCATTATTCGGTGTGTTGAAGTACATTCATGAGATTATTGGTAACTGGGGTTTATCAATTATTGCCCTGACAATTATTATTAAAGCAATTTTCTTTAAGCTAAGTGCCACCAGTTATAGGTCTATGGCCCGTATGCGTAAACTTGCTCCTAAAATGAAGGAGCTAAAAGAACGCCACGGTGATGATCGACAAAAAATGTCGCAAGAGACAATGAAGCTCTATCGCGACGAAAAAGTGAACCCTCTGGGCGGTTGTTTACCCATGCTAATCCAGATGCCAGTGTTTTTGGCGTTGTATTGGGTACTGATGGAGTCGGTTGAGTTACGCCACACACCTTTCTTGTGGATTCCAGATTTGTCGATTAAAGATCCAATCTTTGTCTTGCCGCTGTTAATGGGCTTTACCATGTGGCTCACCATGCGACTCAACCCCGAGCCACCAGACCCAACTCAAGCCAAAATTATGAAGTTAATGCCGGTGGTGTTTACCTTTATGTTCTTGTGGTTCCCGGCCGGTTTAGTTCTGTACTGGGTAACTAACAACACCCTGTCGTTCTTGCAACAGATGGTTATTACCCGACAAATTGAAAAGTCGGACAATGCCAGCACATAGACGATAAGGTGATTTCATGGTGTTAACGCCTTCTGACACCATTGCCGCCGTTGCGACCGCTACCGGTCGCGGCGGTGTCGGTATTATCCGGGTGTCCGGTCCACAAGCGGCCGCTATAGCCTCGGCTATTACCCAGAACACTCTACAACCCCGTCAAGCGCACTACTTACCCTTTATTGATGCCGAAGACCGAGAACTCGATCGAGGCATAGCATTGCTCTTCAAAGGCCCAAACTCCTTTACCGGTGAAGATGTACTCGAACTGCAAGGGCACGGTGGACCGGTTGTCTTGGGCTTACTGCTAGAGCGGGTAAAACAGTTAGGAGCCCGCCAGGCACGCCCTGGTGAGTTCTCAGAGCGAGCCTTCCTTAACGACAAGTTAGATTTAGCCCAAGCCGAAGCCATAGCCGACCTAATTGAGGCCAGTTCAGAGCAAGCCGCGCGCAACGCACTAAACTCACTGCAAGGGTTGTTCTCCAGCCAGGTCCATAAATTGGTGGAATCTCTGATAGCTCTGCGCATCTATGTAGAGGCCGCTATTGATTTTCCAGAAGAAGAGATCGACTTTCTTAGTGATGGCAAGGTAGCTGGTGACCTGGATCAGATTAACGAGGCTCTGACCGAGTTAATCCAGCAAGCGAGACAAGGCCAATTGGTCCGCGATGGTATGCAAGTGGTCATCGCTGGCAAACCCAATGCGGGTAAGTCCAGCCTCTTAAACGCACTGGTAGAAAGAGACAGTGCAATTGTCACAGACATCGCCGGCACCACTCGCGATGTACTCAAAGAGCATATACATATCGACGGTATGCCACTACATATTATCGATACCGCAGGTCTGCGCGAAGCGTCCGATCAGGTAGAAAAAATAGGTATCGAAAGAGCTTGGGCTGAAATAGAAAAAGCCGATCGAATACTGCTGATGATCGACACACTCGATGCAATTAACCACCCTGAATGGCAACCCGAGAATGTATGGCCAGAATTTACCGAGCGTTTAAAGCATTCCGATAAAGTCAGCGTCATTTACAATAAAGTCGATTTAGCAGACAGCGCTAAACTCCCTGCCAACGCACTGGCAATAAGCGCTAAAACCGGCCAGGGGCTCGATCAACTAAAACGCCATCTAAAAGATTGTATCGGCTATCAGAGCACCACCGAGGCAACCTTCACCGCCAGGCAAAGGCACATAGACGCCCTATTGTCTGCAGAGAGCTGCCTTAAACAAGGTAAAGAGCAATTACAAGTACACGCCGCTGGCGAGCTACTGGCTGAAGATCTGCGCGATGCGCAAAATCATTTGTCGGAAATCACCGGAGAGTTTTCCTCCGATGATTTACTGGGGCGCATATTTTCCTCTTTTTGTATAGGGAAATAACGGTCTGAGGTCTGAGGTCTGAGGTCTGAGGTCTGTCCACAGCGTCCGACATCAGACCTCTAGCGACTTACTCTACAACTTTCTCCCCAATCGTTTCTCAACTTGTTTTCGCTCCCAATCGGAGCCAAAAAAGTTAAACACCTCGAACACATTTAGGGCATGTAAAGCCAGGCCGATACCCCAACCGATGGCGGGCCAAAACACCCATATATAGCCAGGCGAGGTGGTTAGATTTACAAAAACCAAAAAGGGGATAATTAACAGATACGATGCCAAATTTGAGTAAAACGCTTTAACGTCTCTGACATACTCCATCGCTTTTTGCTCTTTTAGCGCTTCCGCTTTCGAGTCTTCGTGATTTATTGCTGTTTCATTAGTTGCGGTAGATGTTGTGTTCATATCGATGCCCTCCAAAGGCCACTCACTGATATCAACCTCAAACACCGCAGCAAGTGCATTGCGCGTCTCTAAAGAAGGTGGCTGCCCTCTTTCAATACGCTGAATCGTCCGAATACTGACACCAGCCATTTCGGCTAACTGTTCCTGAGACCAGCCTTTCACTAATCTTAATTTCCGAGCGTTCATTCCTTGCTCCGTAATGTACTGAGGTGTGCTGCGTTTATGGCACACCTTTAGTATTGTTAAAAAAGACCGGACAAATCCACGTCATTTACCTGACATAAGGGCGACAACATAATAAAAACAATAACTTACAAAACTCCATGAACCATTCGCTGAGTGAAATGATCCCCCAAATTTAAACCCACCGCCACCACCTTCCCAATAACCTGACTCTCGTCTACCAGCCCCCAGAAGCGCGAATCGAGGCTGTTACCGCGATTATCACCCATAACAAAATATTTGCCCTCAGCAATGAGCAATTCGCCTTCTAAAATAGGCTGATCACCTGTCGGATCTATTAAATGACGAGAACCTGGTAGTAGCTCCCAATACTGCCCCTGTGCCTGTTCAATAGACACAAGCTTATTGTTAATCCAAACCTGATTACCTTGAATACGTAATTTGTCTCCGGGAACACCGATAACGCGTTTTACTAAACAATCTTTTGTATGTGAGGGGAAAAAGGTAATGACATCACCCCTGTCTGGTTGTCCCAATGCCAGTAAGCGCGAACGAGTAAAAGGAATAGAAGGGCCGTAGGCAAGCTTGTTTACAACCAACACATCCCCTGGATAAAGCGTTGGTTCCATTGAACCTGAGGGTACGTAATTCCAATCGGCCACCGCGGTCCGAAAAATAGCCAAACCCAAAACAAAAAGTATAAACCTTGCGTTGCGTCGAATAAAACCTACTCGCTGAAATGAATCATCCATAAACAATCTTCTTAACCAAGCCGATAAAAAACGTTAGAGTCTTATCCCGGCTGTTAAGTTTCACACGGTGGTCAGGCTTGTAAACCCAAGCGTTCCAATTCCGCATAAACCGAAGAGACGTAACCACTACCGAATAAATTGTAGTGGTTAAGTAGATGGTAAAGGTTATACAGCGATTGGCGTTGATTGGCCCCCGCTGGTAATGGCCAACGGTGGTGATAACCTCGGTAAAACTCAGCATTAAATCCGCCAAACACATGGGTAAACGCTAGATCCGTCTCTCGATCACCATAATAGGTAGCGGGATCAAACAATACCGGCTCACCATTGGCTAAAAATGCTTTGTTACCCGACCACAAATCCCCGTGCAATAAAGAAGGTGCCGGCTGGTGATCAGCCAAAAGTGCGTGTGTACACTCGCGAATCCTTGCAATAGAGACAGGCGAAAACCCCGAGCCTTGAGCCATTAATAACTGCGGCTCAAGTCGCTGGCTCCACCAAAATTGCTCCCAATTAGGACTTTGACTGTTGTACTGAGGGTTATGTCCGATGAAGTTATCCTCATCAAAACCATACATTGTATCCGGTGCTAGTAAGGTGTGAAGCTGGGCCAGCGATTGCCCCAATAGGTACTCATCGCCACTGTCGGATAAGGATAAATACTCCATAATCAAGACCGCAAATGTCTCAAATGACAAGCAACCCAATACTTTAGGAGTTCTGATCGATGCTGCCTGGAGAGTCTGTAAATTATGATGTTCAGCCCCGAGAAGCTTCTGATTGACGTGTATCTTAATAAAATACATCCGCAACAAGGCATCGGAGACTCTGTAACTTTGGCAAATATCGCCACCAGCGATCATCTCTACCGTATCTAATTGCAGCTGACCGGCAAAAAACCTGACGTTAATTTGACCCCATAGTGCAAGATTCACACACCCACCTATAACGCATTAATGAATTTGAAAAATTATACACTTGAGAACAACTCTCAATTGCAAGGGATAAACACGCCCAAAAGTTCAAAAACGCGTTTTATTCACAGAAGTGGACAAGGTTACCCACAGCGCCAAGCACCTAAAAGCACTAACTTACGAAGGTTATCCACAATTGTTCACAGGTTTATCCCATAAGTTACTGTTTTCAAGTGTTTTTTGCCTGTTAAGTAATCAGAATTGGCCATAACCCTGTGTATTAAGACTGATTAACTTGATGATGAAAATGGGGATAACTCGAGTTTTAAAAATTCTGGGGATAACTGGCTATTCCATCCATAGCTTATCAAGAGCTCTCTGCCAGTTTACAGGCAGTTTTAAGACCCAGTTGTAATCACAATAAATCATTGTTTTAAAAGGATAAATTACGGTTATAAACAGAAAACCGCCTTACCATTAGTAACAACAGTATTAATCTTTAATACATATTTATATATATATTCATTATTAAATATTTATCTGTATAACTAGATTTTAAAGATTAAGTATTGAACATGTTTTATACAGTCCAACTTCACTATATAATGCTCGCCCTTTTTTCCTTGGTAGCCTTGAGGCCTGAATGAATTACCCGGATCGTTTTGACGTTATTGTGATTGGCGGTGGTCACGCCGGCACAGAGGCGTGCCTGGCTGCTGCTCGCATGGGGGCAAAAACCCTATTGCTGTCCCATAACATCGAGACGCTGGGCCAAATGTCGTGTAATCCAGCTATCGGGGGAATTGGCAAAAGCCACCTGGTAAAAGAGATTGATGCACTCGGTGGTGCCATGGGGTTGGCAACCGATGCTGGGGGGATTCAATTCCGGGTTTTAAATGCTCGCAAAGGCCCTGCGGTTCGCGCTACTCGCGCTCAAGCCGATCGTGTACTGTACAAAGCAGCTATTCGGGAAACCTTAGAAAACCAACCCAACCTCTGGATATTCCAACAAGCGGTCGATGATTTGATTGTTGAGTCCGATGAAGTGCGTGGGGTTATCACTCAGATGGGCTTGCGGTTTTTCGCTAACCAAGTGGTGCTGACCGCGGGAACTTTTCTAGGTGGGGTCATCCATATTGGTATGCAGAATCACTCAGGCGGTCGCGCCGGTGATCCACCTGCACAGGCATTGTCTCAGCGTTTGCGTGAATACCCGCTACGAGTTGACCGGTTAAAAACCGGTACCCCGCCGCGAATCGATGCCAAATCGGTCGACTTTTCTGAATTACAGGAACAGTGGGGGGATGAGCCTCGCCCGGTGATGTCAGTACGCGGTAATCGCGCAATGCAGCCAAAGCAAGTTTGTTGTTGGATTACCCACACCAATGAAAAAACCCATGAGATTATTCGAGGTGGTTTAGACCGATCACCGATGTATTCGGGTGTCATTGAAGGTGTGGGGCCGAGGTACTGCCCATCCATTGAAGATAAAATCCATCGCTTTGCCGACAAGCCGAGCCATCAGGTTTTTATTGAGCCGGAAGGTCTAACGACTCACGAATTGTACCCCAACGGTATATCCACCAGTTTGCCGTTCGATGTGCAAATGAATTTAGTGCGTTCTATCAAAGGTTTTGAAAACGCACATATAATGCGTCCAGGTTATGCCATCGAGTACGATTACTTTAACCCGCAAGATTTAAAATACTCGCTGGAAACAAAAGTGATTGGAGGCTTGTATTTTGCGGGTCAAATTAACGGCACAACCGGTTACGAAGAGGCCGGCGCGCAAGGTTTGTTGGCTGGGTTAAATGCGGCGCGACGCGCTCGCGAATTGGATGCCTGGAGTCCGCGCCGTGATCAAGCGTATCTTGGTGTGTTGGTGGATGATTTAATCACATTAGGTACCAGTGAACCCTATCGTATGTTTACCAGCCGTGCCGAGTACCGGTTGTTGTTGCGCGAAGATAACGCCGATGAACGATTAACCGAACAAGGTTATCAAATGGGGTTAGTGGGCGAGTCGCAGTGGCAAGATTACTGCGAAAAACGCGAAGCGGTTGAAGTAGAGCGCGCCCGATTAAAAGATACCTGGGTTCAAGCCGGCACACCACAAGCGGATGAATTAGCTGGAAAAGTGAAAAGTCCACTGACCCGTGAATACAGTTTATTTGATTTATTAAAACGGCCAGAATTAAATTACACCGATATTGCCAATCTAAAAGGCGAGGTCAATGTCAGTGAAGCGGTAGCCGAACAAATTGAAATCGACGCAAAATATTCGGGTTATATTTCGCGTCAACAAGAAGATATTGATCGATTGCGAGCTTATGAAAATACACGCTTTCCAGACGCGTTTGATTTTAATGCGGTCGATGGTTTGTCGAATGAAGTAAAACAAAAATTATCCGAAGCCAAGCCTGAAACATTAGCGCGCGCACAACGCATACCCGGTGTGACACCGGCGGCGGTTTCATTACTCTTGGTGTATATGAAAAAACGCGGCTTGTTGGGGCGCGCTAAAGCAGAGGCCGTGTAATGGCATTGTCTTTGCGCGCACAACTTGAACAAGGGGTGAAATCCCTTTCATTGACTTTAGCTCCGGATACAATCGAAGTATTACTGCAATACTTGCAAGAATTTTCGCGTTGGAATAAAGCGTATAACTTGTCGGCGGTTCGCAATATTGATCAGATGGTGAGTCGCCATTTGTTGGACTCGCTGGCGATACTACCCCACTTGCCGGATGGAAGGTTTATTGATGTAGGCACCGGTGGTGGTTTGCCCGGTATGGTGATGGCGATATGTCGGCCCAACCAACCATTAACTTTGCTCGATAGTAATGGCAAAAAAACACGCTTTTTGTTTCATGTAAAAACACTGCTGGGTTTGGATTGGGTTGAGGTGGAAAACTGCCGGGTTGAATCACACCAGAGCCATGAAAAATACCAAGGTGTGGTAAGCCGGGCTTTTGCCAGTTTGTCTGATATGACCCACTGGTGCCAACATTTGCTGGCCGATGATGGTTGCTTTTACGCAATGAAGGGGATCTACCCTGAGCAGGAACTGCTGGATATCCAGCCGGATTTTGAATTGAAGCAGAATATTCCCCTATCCGTACCCGGTGAGGCTGGGCAGAGACATTTATTGGTGATCAACAAACGTCCGGTAAAGCCTGAATAAGCTCGCAATTGTCTGTGGCGCTTGCCCGATGTCCATATCTGCCACACAATAGACGGCTCGTTTAGTGGGGCGGGTGTCGCCAACCCCCAATAGCACCGACTCCAGAGTGGTAGACCGCAGGTCTTGTCACCAGAAGAAGGATAACAACTTGACTAAAATTTACGCCATAGCCAATCAAAAAGGTGGAGTGGGAAAAACCACCACTTGTGTGAACTTGGCCGCCTCTTTGGTTGCAACCAAAAAGCGAGTATTGCTGGTGGATCTCGACCCACAAGGCAATGCGACTATGGGCAGTGGCGTGGATAAATCCGAGTTGGAAGAAACTGTTTACGATGTGCTAACCGACCGGGCGCAAATGGCCGATTGTCTGGTGGTATCCGAAGAGGGCAAGTATCACGTCCTTCCTGCAAATGGTGATTTAACCGCCGCCGAAGTTGAAATGCTGTCACTGCCGAACAAAGAGCGCCGCCTTAGTCGGGCACTTGAGCAAGTGAAGAGTAATTACGATTATATTTTGATTGATTGCCCGCCGTCACTCAATATGCTGACACTCAACGCGTTGGCAGCCTGTGATGGTGTGATCATCACCATGCAATGTGAATACTACGCGCTGGAAGGGTTGTCTGCTCTGATTGGTACTATCAATCAAATACATGACCTGCTCAATCCAAAGCTGCGCATTGAGGGTATTTTGCGCACAATGTACGACCCGCGTAACAGTTTGACCAATGATGTGTCGGCGCAATTACACGAACACTTTGGCGACAGGGTTTATCGCACATGCATTCCACGTAATGTACGCCTTGCTGAGGCTCCCAGTTATGGCCAGCCGGTATTGGTGTACGATCGTCAGTCCAAAGGGGCTATCGCCTACTTGGCGCTGGCCGGCGAGTTGATTCGCCGCAACGAACTAGGCGCTGGTAGCGTCCCCTTGAACCCCGAATTGGCGCAATAGCGCATTTAGTCGAACACAGGTAGAACCATGGCTGGAAAACGTAAAGGTTTGGGCAAAGGCTTAGACGCACTATTGGGTGCTGGGGTTAATATTCCTCCGGCCGATGTACCTGTAGGGGATTCAACGGCAGAACAAACCCCAGCCCCCACTCCGGCAGATGGCAAATTAATGCAACTGCCAGTGGATTTGATTCAGCGTGGTAAATACCAGCCGCGGCGAGATATGCATCCAGAAGCTTTAGAAGAGTTGGCCGACTCGATCAAGGCACAGGGTGTTATGCAGCCGATCATTGTGCGCCCCATCAGTGAGGACAAGTACGAAATTATAGCCGGTGAGCGACGCTGGCGTGCAACCCAACAGGCGGGGCTCGACAAAATACCGGCGGTGGTGCGCGATGTGCCGGATGAAGCTGCCATTGCTATGGCGCTGATTGAAAATATTCAGCGTGAAGACCTTAACCCTATCGAAGAAGCGGTCGCCCTCAAGCGCCTACAAGATGAATTCGAACTCACCCATCTGGAAGTGGCTCAGGCGGTGGGTAAGTCGCGCACCACGGTGACTAACCTGTTGCGCCTGATTGCCCTCGATGAAGAAGTGAAAAAATTACTCGAACACGGTGACTTAGAAATGGGCCATGCGCGTGCCCTGTTGTCCCTAACGGCCGATCAGCAGCGTCAAGTGGCTAGGCAAATTGTGGGCAAAGGTATGACTGTGCGTCAGGCTGAAGCTTTAGTGCGAAAAATCCAAGAAGAACAAAACAAAGGAACCATTGGCGCAAAACCACAAGAGTCGGCGGATATTAAGCGGCTGCAAAATGAGTTGTCGGAAACTCTGGGGGCCGGTGTCGCTATTCAGCACTCAGCCAAAGGGAAGGGTAAATTAGTCATCAGCTACAATAATCTTGACGAGCTGGATGGTATTTTGTCCCATATAAAATAAAAATTAACCAAGTAAAAAGTGCTCTAGGTGTTTGGTTTGGTATAACCGCCGCCCTATTTTGGGTCAAAAAAATAATATCCACAGGTATTGGTCATGCCAGTTAAGGAGTGTTAAGGCTTGTTTTGCAGTCTTTACCCACTATTAGGTTCACAATTGACCCTAACTGAGCGAATTTAACGATTGCACTGTTGAAAGGCACTCTGGAAACCCCCTATAATGCTGCGGCTTTGCAGCTGATCTGTAAGCAGACGTAAATATACGGCGTAAATCGACAGATTTGCCAAATTGCAGGACACCATCGCAGTGGCAAACGATAAAGAATCGATGCTTGGGGCACGCCGACAGACAGCTGAGCTAGCCAGATTACCGGTTTATAAGCACTTGATGCGATTGTGGGTAATTACCCTGTGTATCAGTTTTCCGGCTCTACTCTGGCAGCCGCGTTGGGGGATGTCTTTACTGTGGGGTTTTACCGTATGTTTGGTGCCGGCAATTGTATTTGCTTGGTATGCCAGACGTATCAACGGCGCCTCCAGTGTCTACGCGAGTGTTAATCGTCTCTACGGAGCAGAAGCAGCGAAATTTACACTCACTGCCGTATTGTTTGCGGCGGTGTTTACCCGGGATGTGGATTTCAGTGTGCCGGTTTTTATCGGTGCCTACATTCTGGCCCAGGTAGTACAGTTGGTGGTGACCGCTAAAGTTTTGCGCCACCACCGAATGAGCGGTAAACCATAAAAAGTTCCGCTCAATTTAAAATGTGAATTAACAGTTGAGAGATTACAGATGGCCGCGGAAGGTAGCGCACCAACCACCACCGAGTATATCCAGCACCACTTAACCAACTGGACCTATGGCAAATTGCCTGCCGGTACCTATTGCGATGGTAAAAGTGTTCAAGAATCCACCGGCTGGACAGTTGCACACTGTTCAGAAGAAATGTCGGCTATGGGGTTCAATGCGATTCACCTTGATTCAATGCTTTGGTCAATTGGCCTAGGTGTTATCTTTTTAGCACTATTTCGCTGGGGTGCTAGCAAAGCACACGCGGGTGTCCCCACTGGTATGCTCAATTTTATTGAAGCCATCATCGAATTTATTGATAAAACCGTAAAAGATGGTTTTCAGTACAAAAGCCGTTTTGTTGCGCCCTTGGCTCTGACTATTTTCGTTTGGGTTTTCTTGATGAACCTGATGGATTTGATTCCTGTGGACATTATTCCGCAGTTGGCAGCCTGGATTGCCGGCGACCCCCACTTCTACTTTAAGATTGTGCCAACTACCGACCCCAACGTTACCCTGGGTATGGGCTTTACCGTTTTCTTTCTGATGGTGTTGTTTAGCATCAAAGAGAAAGGTTTTGTGGGCTTTGTTAAAGAATTGACCTTCCACCCTTTCCACCCGCCCACCAAAGGGCCGGCGATTGTGTTGGCACCGGTTATTATTGTTATTAATTTCGCGCTTGAGTCAGTCACCCTACTCGCCCGCCCTATCTCATTGGGCCTGCGTTTGTTCGGTAACCTCTATGCGGGTGAAATGATCTTCATTCTGATTGCCACCATGTTTGGTGCCGGCTTGATTCTTGGCCTGTTCGCCGGTGTGTTGCAATTAGGTTGGGCGCTGTTCCATATTATCGTGATTACACTGCAAGCGTTTGTCTTTATGGTGCTGACCATTGTGTATATGGCTATGGCGTTCCATAACGATGATGAAGATCAGTTTAATCATTAAAATATACACCTTTTTTTAATTTACTTTTACATACTTAAATCGAGGAGATTTACCATGGGTTTAGCACTGATTGCTGTTGCACTGTTGATTGGTCTGGGCGCTCTGGGTACCGCTATTGGTTTCGCCATTTTGGGTGGCAAACTGCTTGAAGGTTCTGCCCGTCAGCCAGAATTGGCTCCAATGCTGCAAGGCAAAATGTTCTTGATCGCTGGTCTGCTTGACGCCGTACCAATGATCGGTGTGGGTATCGCTATGTACATTCTGTTCGTTACTGTTCCAGGTTTGGCGTAAGCTAAAACCGAATTAACGCACAGAAACTTCCCATAACCGAGGTGTCGGCGTGAACATTAATTTAACCATCATTGGACAGTCCATAACGTTCATTGTCTTTGTGCTTATTTGCATGAAGTATGTATGGCCGTTTATTACTGCGGCTATGCTGGAGCGTCAGAAGAAAATTGCTGACGGTCTGGCCGCCGCTGATCGCGCCAGCAAAGATTTGGAACTGGCTCAGGAAAAAGCAACTAAAACCTTGCGTGAAGCTAAGGTTGAGGCTGCCGGTATTCTGGAGTCTGCCAATAAGCGTGCAGCGCAAGTCGTCGATGAAGCGAAAGAGCAAGCTCGCACTGAAGCAGACCGTATTAAAGCGGCCGCTCAAGCTGAAGTTGAGCAAGAAATGAATCGCGCGAAAGAACAGCTGCGTTCACAAGTCTCTGTCTTGGCGTTTGCCGGTGCTGAGAAAGTGCTCGAGTCTTCTGTCGATCAAGCGGCTCACAAAGACATGATCGACAAACTGGCTGCCAGTTTGTAAGTGAGGTGAATTGTGGCTGAATTGACTACCCTAGCAAGACCCTATGCAAAAGCGGCTTTTACATTCGCCCGCGACCATAGCGATCTTGCGGGTTGGGCAACGCAACTGAAAACACTGGCATTGGTTAGCGAGTACGGTAAGGCAAAAGAAATTGTTGCCTCACCAGGTATGACTCCCGCTGATCAAGCCACCGCTCTGATTGAAGTCTGCGGTGAACAGCTGAGCGAAAAAGTCCAAAACTTTGTTCAGCTACTGGCGGACAATAAGCGTTTGGCTTTGTTGCCCGAAGTATTCACCCTTTTCGATGCGCTGAAAACCGCCCAAGAGCAGGCCGTTGACGTTGAGTTGACAACAGCATTTGAACTGGACGATGCCAGCCAGCAAAAACTGGCCGACGCGCTCAGTGCGAAACTGGAGCGTAAGGTAAAAGTGTCCACTATCACCGATCAACAATTACTCGGTGGTGTGGTCATTAAAGCTGGTGACTTGGTGATCGACGGCTCCATGCGCGGTCGGTTAGAAAAACTCGCCAAAGCAATCAATTCGTAGGATTGAGGAAAAAAGCATGCAGCAGCTGAATCCATCCGAGATTAGCGAAATTATCAAACAGCGCATCGATAACCTCGATGTGTCTTCTGAGGCCCGTAACGAAGGTACGGTTGTCTCTGTATCAGACGGTATTGTACGCATCCACGGTTTGATGGATGTTATGTACGGGGAAATGATCGAGTTCGAAGGTGGCATGTTTGGTATGGCACTTAACCTCGAGCAGGACTCTGTCGGTGCCGTTATTCTGGGTGACTACTTCGGCATTGCCGAAGGTCAAACCTGTAAATGTACTGGCCGTATTCTTGAAGTGCCGGTGGGTCCTGAACTCGAAGGTCGTGTCGTTGACGCTTTGGGTAATGCCATCGATGGAAAAGGCCCAATCGATGCCAAGCAAACCGACGCTATTGAAAAAGTAGCACCGGGCGTAATTTGGCGTCAATCGGTTGATGAGCCAGTACAGATTGGTTTAAAGGCCGTTGACTCAATGGTACCAATCGGTCGCGGCCAGCGCGAGCTGATCATTGGTGACCGTCAGATTGGTAAATCTGCCATTGCTGTTGACGCCATTATCAACCAGAAAGACTCTGGTATTAAATGTGTTTATGTAGCGATCGGGCAAAAAGCTTCCTCGATTGCCAGCGTAGTGCGTAAGCTAGAAGAGCACGGCGCCATGGAACACACCGTAGTGGTTGCCGCTACCGCATCAGACCCAGCGTCTATGCAGTACCTGGCTGCATTCGCCGGTTGTACCATCGGTGAGTACTACCGCGACCGCGGTGAAGATGCCCTGATTATTTACGATGATTTGACCAAGCAAGCTTGGGCCTACCGTCAAATCTCTTTGCTTTTGCGTCGCCCACCGGGCCGTGAAGCCTACCCAGGGGATGTTTTCTACTTGCACTCACGTCTGCTAGAGCGTGCCGCTCGTGTAAACGCCGAGTACGTTGAGAAACAAACCAATGGTGAAGTAAAAGGCAAAACCGGTTCTTTGACCGCTCTGCCAATTATTGAAACCCAGGGTGGTGACGTTTCTGCATTCGTACCGACTAACGTAATCTCGATTACCGATGGTCAGATTTTCCTCGAAGCAGACATGTTCAACTCGGGCATTCGCCCTGCGATGAACGCCGGTATTTCGGTATCTCGTGTGGGTGGTTCGGCGCAAAGCAAGATTATCAAAAAGCTCTCTGGTGGTATTCGTACCGCACTGGCTCAGTACCGCGAATTGGCGGCCTTTGCTCAGTTTGCTTCTGATCTGGATGACGCGACTAAAGCCCAGTTGGATCACGGTGAGCGTGTTACCGAGCTGATGAAGCAAAAGCAATACTCACCCATGAGCATTGCGCAAATGGGCTTGGTACTTTACTGCGCCAACGAAGGTTATTTGCAAGACATCGAAACCAATAAGATTTTGGATTTTGAAGCTGCCCTTCTGTCTTACGCTGATGCCGAACACGGTGAGTTGATTAAACAAATCAACGATACCGGTGATTGGAACAGCGATTTGGAAGAGCAATTCAAAGCATTGGTTGAGAAGTTTAAATCTAGCCAAACTTGGTAAGTTCAGTGGTGCGCTTTGCGCACCACCGTTAAGAAATCTCGAGGGCCGGATTAATGGCAGGCGCAAAAGAAATACGCACACAGATTTCGAGCATTAAGAGCACGCAAAAAATTACCAGCGCGATGGAAATGGTCGCCGCCAGTAAAATGCGTAAAGCTCAAGAACGCATGCAAAAAGGTAAACCTTACGCTACCCGTATGCGCTCGGTGATCGGACATCTGGCAAACGCCAACCCCGAATACAAACACCGTTTTATGCAGCAGCGCGATGTTAAACGCGTGGGCTTCATCGTCGTTTCCACAGATCGCGGTTTGTGTGGCGGCCTGAATGTTAACCTGTTCAAAGCAGCATTGAAGAAAATGCAAAGCTATTCTGAACAGGGTGTGGGCGTAGACTTGTGTTTAATCGGTGCGAAATCGCAGGCGTTTTTCAATCGTTTTGGCGGCAGTGTGCTGGCAAGCACTCGCGACATTGGTGAAGCACCAAGCGTTGCTGATTTGATTGGTTCAGTCAAGGTTATGCTCGATGCCTATTCTAATGAGGGTATCGATAAGTTGTACCTGGTGAGCAACGAGTTTGTGAACACCATGACACAAGACCCTGGTGTAGCGCAGCTGTTACCACTTGAGCCAAAACAAGACGAAGAGCTGCAGCATCACTGGGACTACTTGTATGAGCCGGATGCTGAACAGTTGCTTGAAGGCCTGCTGACCCGTTATATCGAGTCACAGGTTTACCAGGCTGTCGTAGAAAACGGAGCTTGTGAGCAAGCCGCTCGTATGATCGCTATGAAAAGCGCCACCGATAATGCCGGTGACCTTATTGACGGTCTGCAGCTTGTCTACAACAAAGCTCGTCAGGCGGCAATTACTCAGGAATTGTCAGAAATTGTGAGCGGTGCAGCGGCGATTTCTTAAAATCCCGTACGCCATTGTGAAGAATTTAGCTTAAACCTTCAGGCTAAGAGCCTGAAATAAAGAGGAATCGGAAATGAGTAGCGGACGTATCGTACAGATCATCGGTGCCGTGATCGACGTGGAATTTCCACGTGATGCAGTGCCTCAAGTCTATGACGCACTGACTATCACCGAGAAAAACCTGACCTTGGAAGTTCAGCAGCAATTGGGCGACGGTGTGGTACGCACTATTGCACTGGGTTCGTCTGAAGGTTTGCGTCGCGGTCTGGATGTCGAAAACACCAATGAAGCGATCAAAGTACCTGTAGGTGCTGAAACCTTGGGTCGCATTATGGATGTGTTGGGTAACCCCATCGACGAAGCCGGCCCTATCGGTGAAAAAGACCGTATGAAAATTCACCGTAAAGCCCCTGCTTACGCAGAGTTGGCAGCTTCCGATGAATTGCTGGAAACCGGTATTAAAGTTATCGACTTGGTATGCCCATTCGCCAAGGGTGGTAAAGTTGGTCTGTTCGGTGGTGCCGGTGTTGGTAAGACCGTTAACATGATGGAGCTGATCAACAACATCGCCAAAGAGCACAGCGGTTTGTCTGTATTTGCCGGTGTGGGTGAGCGTACTCGTGAAGGTAACGACTTCTACTACGAGATGAAAGAGTCCAACGTACTGGATAAAGTTGCCATGGTTTACGGCCAGATGAATGAGCCACCGGGTAACCGTCTGCGCGTTGCATTGACCGGTCTGACTATGGCCGAGAAATTCCGCGATGAAGGTAAAGACGTACTCTTCTTCGTCGATAACATTTATCGTTATACCCTGGCGGGTACCGAAGTATCGGCACTGTTGGGTCGTATGCCATCGGCGGTAGGTTATCAGCCAACTCTGGCCGAAGAAATGGGTGTACTGCAAGAGCGTATTACCTCGACCAAGACCGGTTCTATTACCTCTATTCAGGCCGTTTACGTACCTGCGGATGACTTGACCGATCCATCGCCAGCGACCACCTTTGCTCACTTGGACTCAACCGTAACCTTGAGCCGTGACATCGCCTCTAAAGGTATTTATCCCGCTATCGACCCGCTGGATTCAACCTCGCGTCAGCTTGATCCATTAATCATTGGGCAAGAGCATTACGACATCGCGCGCGGTGTACAGATGGTGTTGCAGCGTTATAAAGAGCTGAAAGACATTATTGCGATTTTGGGTATGGACGAACTGTCTGAAGAAGATAAGCAGACCGTAGCACGTGCCCGTAAGATTGAACGCTTCCTGTCTCAGCCTTTCCACGTAGCGGAAGTATTCACCGGTGCGCCTGGTAAGTACGTATCCCTGAAAGAAACCATCCGTGGTTTCCAGGGTATTTTGGCTGGCGATTACGATCACCTGCCAGAGCAGGCGTTCTACATGGTTGGTACTATCGACGAAGCCGTCGAGAAAGCCGAAAAAATGAAGTAATTGGGCGCGGCGCAAGCCGCTCCCTAAAAGCTTGAGAGGCAGATTATGGCAATGACTGTCCATTGCGATATCGTTAGTGCAGAAACAGAGATCTTTTCCGGTTTGGTAGAGATGGTTGTGGCAACAGGTAGCCTGGGTGACCTGGGTGTAACCTATGGTCACGCACCACTGCTGACTGGCTTAGAGCCTGGTCCTGTTCGCATCAAAAAGCAAGGCGGTGAAGAGGAAGTCTTCTATGTATCCGGTGGATACTTGGAAGTTCAGCCGAATCATGTATCCATTTTGGCCGATACCGCCCTGCGCGCCGGCGATATGGATGAAGCCGCTGCCGAAAACGCGAAAAAGCAAGCCGCTGCTAAGCTGCTGAATAACTCCGGTGAAATGGACTATTCCAAGGCGGCGATACAGCTGGCCGAAGCTTCTGCTCAATTGCGCGCTTTACAGGCGATTAGACGCAAAGCGCGGAAGTAACTCACGCCAAGGTACATCGGCATTAAAAAGGGTAGCTTCGGCTGCCCTTTTTTCGTTTAGAGCTTTAACTCTCAGCGGGCATTGTCAGATATTGGTATCATTCGCTTACCCCTCAAACATACGTCTATTGGAGTTGATCAGTGCTGGATATTGTGATTTTGGCGGCGGGTAAAGGCACCCGTATGCGCTCGGCTACGCCCAAGGTCCTACAAACTATTGCAGGCTTGCCAATGGTGAGTCATGTATATCAAGCCGCTAGTGCATTGCCTGGCAATAATGCACCTCCAGTGATCGTAGTGGGGCACGGTGGCGCAGAGGTGAAAGAAAACTTTTCCAGTCAAACAGTGCAATGGGCCGAGCAAAATCAGCAGCTGGGAACCGGTCATGCCGTTCAAGCTGCCCTACCCCACCTTGGCGAGTCGACCACAACATTAATTCTGTATGGCGATGTACCGTTAATCCAACCGAAAACACTGCAGCGTTTATCAGCCCAATGTAACGGGGAACAATTGACGCTATTGACTGTTAACCTGGCAGACCCTTCCGGGTATGGGCGTATAGTGCGCGAGCCAAGCGACAACAGTATTGTAGCCATTGTGGAAGAAAAAGACGCCAGTGATGCGCAGAAAAAAATAGCTGAAATCAACACCGGAATCATGGCAGTTCCCACCGATAAACTGCGTGACTGGTTGCCGCAGCTATCGAACAACAATGCCCAACAAGAGTATTACCTAACCGATATCGTTGCCATGGCCAAGCGCGACGGCACAACTATTACCAGCTGTCAGCCCCAGGACTTGTGGGAGGTGGAAGGTGTGAATAACAGACAACAACAAGCCACCTTGGAGCGCCAATATCAGTTAAATCAGGCCAATGCCTATATGCAAAAAGGTTTGATGTTGCTCGATCCTACTCGCTTTGATTGTCGTGGTTCCCTTATATTTGGCCAAGATGTATGCATTGATATCAACGTTATTATCGAAGGTAATGTAGAGCTCGGTGATGGTGTAACCATCGGCCCCAACTGCATTATTAAAAACGCCACAATCGCCGCGGGTAGTCGAATAGAAGCTAACTCGATGATCGACAACAGCCAACTGGATACTCACTGTACCGTTGGACCTTTCGCCCGTTTGCGACCGGGCAGCGTGTTACAGGCTAAGGCAAAAGTTGGAAACTTCGTTGAAATTAAGAAGTCTGTAATAGGTAAAGGCAGCAAGGTGAATCACCTAAGCTATATTGGTGATTGCGATATGGGCACTGGGGTTAATATTGGTGCCGGCACTATTACGTGCAACTATGACGGTGTAAACAAATTTAAAACAGTGATTGGCAATGATTGTTTTGTCGGCTCTAACACGGCACTAGTTGCTCCGGTTGAGTTGGCCCGCGACTCTTGTATCGGTGCTGGCAGCACTATTACCAAAAGTACAGAAGCACAAGACTTAGCCATTGCCCGCGCTAAACAGCGTAATTTACCGGGTTGGCAAAAACCAACCAAACAATAAGAGAGAACAATAGTGCAATGGTTTGAAGTACTTGTTTTATCTCTTATTCAGGGGCTGACGGAATTCTTACCGATCTCCAGCAGTGCCCACTTGTTATTAATTCCACTGTTTACCCAGTGGCAAGATCAAGGGCTGGCTTTTGATATTGCATTACATTTTGGCAGTTTATTAGCGGTTGTTACGTATTTCAGAAAAGATATATTTCAGCTTTTTATAGCCTGGTGCAAAAGTTTTAATGGTGTACATACCTCTAACTCAAAACTGGCCTGGAGTATTATTCTGGCCACTATCCCGGTAGGGTTGGTTGGTCTTCTGGCCAAATCAGTGATTGAAGAACATTTGCGCACAGGCGTGTACATGGCCTATAGCTTGATTGTTTTTGGTTTACTGTTGGGGTGGGCCGATTGGCGTTATGCTCAAGCGCAAAAGCGACAAGTTAAACCTGTGCTTACCGATGAACACAGTATGACCAATCGTCAAGTGTTGATTATTGCCTTAAGTCAAGTACTGGCATTAATACCCGGCACATCACGCTCGGGCATTACCATGACAGCAGGTCTAATGACAGGTATGACTCGTGAAGCCAGCGCACGATTTTCATTTTTGTTGAGTATACCGGTTATTGCGCTTGCCGCAGGCCTGCAAACCATAGAGTTGCAGGCTCAGCCGACAGAGACAGCCTTGTTTCCTCTAATAGTCGGTACGGGGCTTTCAGCCATCAGTGCTTATGCGTGTATTCACTGGTTTCTCGCACTGATTAAAAAATACGGACTACAGCCTTTTGTTTGGTATCGCCTGTTGCTAGGTGGTTATTTGCTTTACTTATATTACTGAACGGAAAAATCAATCAAATGAAGTATTTATTAAGTCTCCCTCTGTTAGCCACGATCGCCGTACTGTTAACGGCCTGTAGTGCTAACCACCATCAAAGCGATAAAGAAGATTTAATGATTATAAAAAGCCCTAATGATCAGCGAGCTTATAAAGCCGTGCAGTTAGATAATCAGCTGGATGTTGTACTGATATCAGACCCTTCATTAGAGGTAGCCGGTGCATCATTAAGTGTGGGTGTGGGCAGTTATCACAACCCTGAGGCTATACCGGGTTTAGCGCATTATCTGGAGCACATGTTGTTTTTGGGTACAGAAAAATACCCAGAAGCTAATGGTTTTCAAACCTACGTACAAAAAAATGCGGGGTTTAGCAATGCTTATACCGCCACCGACCATACCAATTATTTTTTTCAAATTGGTGAAAAAGCCATTGAAGAAGCGCTAGATCGTTTTAGCGATTATTTTAAGTCTCCGAATTTTGATAAAGAGTACAGCGCCAAAGAAAAACACGCTGTCGATAGCGAGTGGTCTATGGGCCGCACCCAAGACGGCCGAATTATTAATCGGTTGCGAGGCATCACCGCTAACCCCGCACACCCTGCGACGAGAATGTCGGTTGGTAATCTTGAGACATTGCAAAATAACGACAATGTAGACGTCTACCAAGCGATGCTGGGTTTGTATCAACAGTACTATTCTGCCAATAACATGAAACTGGTTGTTTTTGGCAATCTCCCTATTGGTGATTTGGAAAAAATAGCGCGTGAAAATTTTACAGCTATTGAAAACAAAAACATTGCACGCCCCAGCATTGCCGTACAAGGTCTAACAGCAGCCCAGCTAGGCAAGCATATTGATTACCAGCCGAAAAAACCAATGCGTGAGCTGGTGATTGAATTTTCAATCGACGACAATTCAAATCAGTGGCCCTATAAACCCAATCGTTTTATTGCCAACTTGATTAGCTCTGAAGAGCCCGGAACCGCCGCACAAGTATTAAGAGCTAAGGGCTGGGTGGATAATTTTACTGCCAGTGTAAGCCCGCAATATTATGGCTCTGACGGTATTTTCACCATTAACATTGGCTTGACCGAAACCGGCGTAGACTATCAAGACGATATAATTGCCACGGTATTTTCGTATATTGAAAAAATTAAAAATAACGGAGTTGATGAGGTATATTTCAAAGAATATCGAGCAATGCTAGACAAACGCTTTGCCGATTTACAAGTGCCACAGGCGTACCGACAAGCATTACATTTTTCCCGGGCTATGTTCGATTTGCCGATAGAAAATCTTATTAATGCAAACTATGTATTAAGTGAGTTTCATCCGCAAAAAATTCAACAGATATTGGATCGAATGCAACCAGAGCTTGCCCGTATTTGGCATATCTTGCCAAGTGTTGAGGTCACTGAAGATATACCCTACTACGATGGTCAGTACGCTATTCGCCCCATCACTGAGCAAGAACTCAAACTATGGCAAGAAAAAGCCAAAAAACAGCAGTTATCTTTACCGGAAGAAAATGACCTGTTTAGCTCGGGCAAAGCACAGATTGTCGATAATGATCTAGCTTCTCCTAAACGTATTGTAAATCAACCCGGTATAGAAGCCTGGTTAACACACAGCCAATACCATCAGTCAGAATACGGTTATGTACAGGTGATGTTTAATACAAACTTACCTGTTAAGAGTGCTAAAAACTCAGTAATGAGCGATCTAATCAATCGTGTTTTTGCCCAAAAAACCACTGCCTTAAGGGATAAAGCGGGTCGCGCTGGTATTGGTATGGGGATTGAGCGCCCCAGAGAAAATCACGCCTTAACGCTGTCAGGATATACAGAAAAACACCCTCTTCTGTTTGCAAGAATGCTCAAGCGTTGGATTAATCTAGAGTTTGATGCGCAATCGTTTGCCATTGCGAAAGAAGGGTTTAATGATTGGCTACAGGGGCGAAAAAAAGATGATCCTAATAGGCAACTTTTCACCGAATTAAATCGCTTAATGTCGACTCACGGTTGGACTGATCAGCAATTGGCTGAAGCACTCGCAGAGGTTAGGCCAGAAGATATACAGCAATATCACCGTCAAATTTTGTTAAACAATAGAATTCGTATTTATGCCTTTGGTAACTACACCCCAGAGAATGTGGAGGCAATAGCCGCTAGTACCCAAGCACTTTTACCTGGCAACTGGCAAGCCCAAGAGCGCTACTTGAGTGAGTACAAGCCGGTAAAAGCTGGTATAGAAATAGAGCACAACGGTACCACCCAACATACCGACAATGCCTTACTCAATGCGTTTTACTCTCCGGTCGATAAGTTAACCACCGGTGCCGAGTTGTTATTGCTAAACTCGGTATTCAATCAAGCCATGTACAACAAATTAAGAACCGAAGAACAAGTGGGTTATATTGTGGGATCAAGTATTGATCGCATTGGTTACCATTGGGGCTTAATGATTTACACACAAACGAAAAATACCGCATTGCAGCCTCTACAGGCGCGGTTTGACCTATTCATTAAAGACTATAGACGCGATCTGGCTGAGCTTGATGAAAGTGTGTTTGATACTTTACGTACAACACTGATAGCGCAAATTAATCAGCCACCGGGTAATTTTTCCGATGAATACCCAAGGTTTCTCAATGATTTTTATCGGGGTAATGATGACTTTAACACCCGACAAAAACTGACTGAAGCGATAGAAGCAACCAGTAAAAACCAGGTTCTATCGTTATACGATAGCCTACTGCTCGGCGATAACGCAGAGCGTGTAACTGTCCAGTTACAAGGCGAGCTTTTTGTTAGCCCATAACAAAACAGTACGCGCAATGCCCGCGCGCTACGATTAGAGAGTGTGAAAGATTATGTGTGGAATAGTTGGGGCCATCGCCCAGCGCGATGTAGCGCAAATATTATTAGAAGGCTTAAAACGTCTGGAGTACAGAGGTTACGACTCTGCTGGTTTAGCGGTCATCAATCCAGAGAATACCATAGAGCGAATTCGTGCCTTGGGTAAGGTGCAAGCCTTGGCCGATGCTATGACAAACCCAATAATTGGTGGCACTGGTATTGCCCATACTCGTTGGGCAACTCACGGTGAGCCCAGCGAGAATAACGCCCATCCTCACACCAGTTCGGACAATATTGCCCTGGTGCACAATGGCATTATTGAAAACCATCAGGAGCTGCGCCAAGAACTTGTGGCTGAGGGTTATCACTTTCAATCACAAACTGATACCGAAGTGATTGCTCACCTTGTGCATAAAGAGCAACAACAACGTAACGATCTATTGGCATCCGTTCAGGCCGTCACCCAGAAGTTGCGTGGCGCCTATGGTACCGTGGTAATGGATAAAAATACCCCAGAGCAACTGGTAGTGGCCCGCTCGGGAAGCCCGCTGGTTATTGGTTTAGGTATAGGAGAAAACTTTGTCGCCTCAGACTCGCTCGCCCTCTTACCGGTAACGCGCCAATTTATTTATTTAGAAGAAGGCGATGTTGCCTTAATCACACGCGATCATGTTTATATTGAAGATGCCAACGGAGTAGAAGTTGACCGCCCTGCGCAAGAATCTACCGCCAGTTACGACGCGGGCAACAAAGGCGATTTCCGCCATTTTATGCTCAAAGAAATCTACGATCAGCCCCAGGCTGTGCGTAACGCGCTGGAGTCGCGCCTGGCTCAAGATCATGTGCTAGAGCAAGCGTTTGGCACTGAGGCCACGAAAATATTTGCCCAAGTACGCCACGTACAAATAGTCGCCTGTGGCACCAGTTATCACTCGGCAATGGTCGCGCGCTATTGGTTTGAATCTTTGGCTGGTATTGCCTGCAGTGTCGAGATTGCCTCAGAGTACCGCTACCGAAAATCCGTGGTACCCGAAAACAGTCTGTTGGTGACGATTTCGCAATCCGGTGAAACGGCAGATACCTTGGCCGCGTTAAGAATGGCGCGTCATTTGGGTTATTTGGCTACCCTGGCAATTTGTAATGTGGGTGCATCGTCGTTGGTGCGAGAATCCGATCTAGCGTTTATGACACGCGCCGGTGTGGAAATCGGCGTTGCCTCAACCAAAGCTTTTACTACTCAACTGGTCGGCTTGGCGATTTTGGTGCTGTCTTTAGCGCAACACAATCAGATGAACCCAGAGCAGCTCAAGCAGCTGGTTAGCGCACTTAAAAACCTACCGCAAAAATTAGAAGAAACCCTTAACCTTGCTTCGTCTATTGAAACCATGGCCAAAGAGTTTGCCGATAAGCACCACACGTTGTTTTTGGGGCGCGGCGACCAATATCCTATCGCCATGGAGGGGGCGTTAAAGCTCAAAGAGATTTCTTATATTCACGCCGAGGCCTACGCCGCGGGTGAGTTAAAACACGGCCCCTTGGCACTGATTGACGATGATATGCCCATTGTTGTGGTTGCCCCTAACAACGAGTTGTTGGAAAAATTAAAATCCAATGTTGAGGAGGTGCGCGCGCGCGGCGGCTTACTGTATGTGTTTGCCGATATCGATGCTAATTTTCAATCGGACGACACCATGCGGGTTATTAACCTACCCCATACCGACCCTTGGCTGGCCCCGGTGGTGTACACCATTCCGCTGCAATTATTGTCTTATTATGTCGCTATTATTAAAGGTACCGATGTTGACCAGCCGCGTAATTTGGCCAAATCGGTTACTGTCGAATAATGGATCGGTTGGATACTGAGTTGGTAGTGCGCGGCTTAGCACGCAGTCGCGCTCATGCGCAAAAGCTGATTAAAAATGGCTGCGTCAGTGACAGTAATACAAACTTGCCGTTGACCAAACCCAGTCAAAAAATCGAGGTAAATACACCGTTGACGGTCACCGCCACCGAGGAAGATCGCTACGTCTCGCGAGGTGGTTTAAAACTTGAGGGTGCATTGCAACATACCGGTATTAAGGTTTCTGGTGTAACGGCACTCGATGTGGGTCAATCCACCGGTGGTTTTTCCGATTGCTTATTGCAAGCTGGTGTTAATGCTATCGTTGGTGTCGATGTGGGCCACGACCAACTGTCCCAATGCATCCGCGAGGACACGCGCGTTACAGTTTACGAAGGAATTAACGCCCGTGCCCTACCCTTAACACTGCGCGATACTCACAGCGCCGCCGGGTTTGATTTGGCGGTTATGGATGTCTCGTTTATTTCACAAACGCTGATCTACCCTTCGCTGGCCCCATTACTGGCTCCCGGCGGGTATTTGCTCAGCTTGGTTAAGCCGCAGTTCGAAGTAGGCCGTGAGGGAATAGGAAAAGGCGGTATTGTGCGCGACGCCAGTCTATATAAAGAAGTTCAAGCCAAAATCAAAGCCTACTGCCAAGCCAATCAACTACAGGCGAAAGATTACTTCGACAGCCCGATAAAAGGCGGCGATGGTAACCGCGAGTTTTTTGTGTGGGCGCAGAAGGGCCGTTAGCAACCTGCTAACGCCGCAAGGAAAGTCGTTTATGGTCAAATGGTTTTGTCTGTTGTGCCTTAACGCAGTGTTGAACGCGTGTGTTTTTTATCCGCCACCCACCGATAACGCTAATAATGAGTCTTTTATCAGTGTCGTGGCACGGGGGGTTCAAATACACAGTACCGACGCTATCGCCTGGGGTGCACCTCTAGAAATACTAGCCTCAAAACCCAGTGAAATCACAACCGAAGAAATTGAACACTGGCAGCAATTACTGCTATCGGCCTTAGAGGCCGATGGTTTGATGATTGCAGAGGAGGAAAGCCGTGCCCGTTATCTAATTCGAGGCGCCCTGGTGCTCGACAGCCAGCTGTCAAAAGCGCAAATGATCACTCGCTTTGGGGTGGCACCAGCCCTTGCTAATGCAACCCAACTGAGTGATAAAACATTAATAATCTGGCTAGACAACGCCTACACTCAACATTCGGTATGGCGCGGGGCTATGACGCTGAATAAGTCAATTACGCTGACCTTGCCGCTCAAGTTACAAAGCCTGGATCAGGCTGCGCGAATATTCAGCCACAATATCGCTCAGTTGCAGTGATTCTTGGTTCAGCTACTATCTAATCTCAATGCCCCTGATTTAGAATAGAGGCCTTTGCAATTGCATAGAAACCCAGTCATTAAGTCGAACATCAGCTTTCGAGGATCGTCATGAGCGTAATCGCTAATACTCAAGGGAACACAAACAATTCGTCGCACATCGATGCCGCCAAAAGTGGGCGCCGAAAAAGAACGTTTGCCGGTAAGCAATTAGCGCTAGCACTGGCCGTGGCCAGTGCTCATTGCGCCATGGCGGCGCCCGAGGGCGGCGTAGTGATCGACGGCAATGCCAACATCCACCGCTACGGCAACATGACCGATATCAACCAGCACAGCCAGAACACCACCATCGTGTGGGACAGCTTTGATATCGACGCCAGCGAAATCGTTAACTTCCTGCAGCCGAATGACACCTCTATTGCGCTCAACCGCGTCTTCAGCGCCGACGGTACCCAGATCAATGGCCAGCTTAACGCCAACGGCCGCGTTTTTGTGTTGGACGCGAACGGTGTACTGTTTGGCCAAGACGCCAGCGTCAACGTCGACTCCCTGGTGGCTTCTACGTTGGACGTGTCGCACACCGGCTATACCCACTTTACCTTTAGCGGCAATGGCGCCCCCGCCTCGGTATTAAACTTAGGCGAAATCACCGCTGCCGACACAGGTGCGGTAGCGCTTTTAGGTGGGCAAGTCAGTAACCGCGGTGTCATTCACGCCAAGCTGGGCAATGTGGCACTGGCTGCGGGCAACCAAATCACCCTCGATTTTGCCGGTGATGGCCTGCTGAATGTACAAGTGGACCAAGCCGCGCTGAACGCCTTGGCGGAAAACCACGGCCTGATTCAGGCCGACGGCGGCCAGGTACTCATGACTGCCCACGCCAGTGACGCGCTCTTGCAAACCGTGGTCAACAACACCGGCGTGATTGAAGCGCAAACCCTGCAAGAGCAAGACGGCAAAATTTTACTACTGGGCGGCATGACGCCTGAGACGGGTGGCACTGTGCGTGTCGGCGGTACGCTGGATGCTTCTGCCCCCGAAACTGGCGACGGCGGCTTTATTGAAACCTCGGGCAGCATTGTCAAAGTTGGTGCCGATGCTGTTATTACCAGCGCAAGCGCGGGTGGTGCAGCGGGCACCTGGTTGCTCGATCCCACGAACATGGAAATCAGCTACGACGAAATGGGCGGCAACGATGGCACCAGCCACGTCCACACCCAGGCGTTGCAAAACTCTTTGGCCGGCAACAATGTCACACTGCAAACTGCCAACTCTGGCGGCGGAGCCGGCGATATCACCATTGCCGACCCGATTATTTGGGCCAGCGGCAATACCCTAAGCCTGGATGCCGATGGCGGCATTGCCTTTAACGACTATCTGCACGCCCCCGGCGGCGGTCTCACTCTCAATGCCGTGGGCAACATCACCACCGGCGCCGAGGGCCATATTAACGTTGACACCTTTACCTTAAACAGCGGTAACTTTTCGCAAATTTCAGCCACCCTGCCCACATTTATGGCCGATGATTTTGTGATTAACGGCGGCACCTTTACCCGTGCCACCGGTGGCAGTGTGGGCGGTGCAGCTTTGCAAATTACCGACGTATTTGGGTTGCAGGGACTGGATACCACGTTGAATGCTGATGCCGTTTTGGTAAGTGACATTGACGCCTCGGGTACCTCGGGTTGGAATGGCGGTGAGGGTTTTGATCCGATTGGTGATGAACTGAATGGTTACTCTGCTGATTTTAATGGCGGCAGCAATGTCATTAATGGTTTGACTATTAACCGACCTACTGAAAGTGCGGTGGGTCTATTTGCCAATGCGTCGAACGCTACCATCACAGATGTGGGTTTAACCAATATTAATATTGTCGGTGAGGGTTATGTCGGTGGCCTAGTTGGACACAGTGCTGGACAAATCACTGGCAGTTACGCCACAGGTGAGGTAACGGGGGCACATAATGTTGGTGGCTTGATGGGGCTTGCAGATCCATTGAACGCCATCTCACAAAGCTACGCTAATGTTGCGGTAACCGGTGAACATACCGTTGGTGGTCTAGTGGGGGGAGCAAATAGTCTTTCAGTTAACGATACTTACGCTACTGGCAGTGTCACGGCTACAGGCCCTGGCCCAGGTGGTAACGGTGGGCTCATTGGCCAGGCAAATACATCGTCCATTAATAACTCTTGGGCGAGTGGCTTGGTGTCAGTTGCGGGTGGTGGGCCAGAAGGTGGCTTGGTGGGTAGTAGCGGCGGAAGCACTTTCACCAACAGTTACTGGGATACGTTTACTTCGGGCCAATCGTTTGGTGCTAATGGCAGTACTCCGGCCGGTATAAGCGCTGTAGACGGTGATTGGAGTGCACCTGATGCCTATAACCAGACATCTTATACGGGCTTAGATTTCACCGACGACTGGTTTATCGCCGAGGGCAGCTCGCGCCCCATGCTGCGCGCCTTTTTAGACGGCGGCAATATTTCCAACCTCTATCAACTGCAAGGTATGGCCGCCAATCTCGCGGGCAATTACGCCTTGCTCAACGATATCGATGCCTCAGCCACCGCTGACAGTGTGGCGGCGGGTAATGGCGGCAACTACTCCGATGTGTGGGGTGGTCGCGGGTTTTCTCCTGTCGGAAATTTAGTACTACGTTTCACCGGAAGCCTCGATGGTCAGGACTTTGTGATTGAGGGTCTTACTATCGACCGACCCGATCAGGATTATGTGGGTCTGTTTAGCGTCACCAGTAATACCACTAACCTGACTGGAATCGGCCTAGAGGGAGGATCTATTGCTGGACAAAACAACGTGGGTGGCCTGGTGGGGCGAAACGATGGGAGCATAACCAGCAGCTACGCGACGGGTGCGGTTGATGGTGCTATCTATGTAGGCGGCCTGGTGGGCCAAAACATAGAGAGCATAACCAGCAGCTACGCGACGGGCGCGGTTGATGGTGACATCCAAGTGGGCGGCCTGGTGGGCGAAAACATAGGGAGCATAACCAGCAGCTACGCGACGGGCGAAGTTGGTGGTACTGACAATGTGGGTGGCCTGGTGGGTGTAAACATTGGGGGCATAACCAGCAGCTACGCGACGGGCGAAGTTGGTGGTACTGACTATGTGGGCGGCCTAGTGGGCAATAACACTACAAGTGGAAGTATTACCAGCAGCTACGCGACGGGTGCGGTTGATGGTGCTAACTATGTAGGCGGCCTAGTGGGACTAAACTATGAGAGCATAACCAGCAGCTACGCGACGGGCGAGGTTGATGGTGATACCAGTGTAGGCGGCCTGGTGGGCGCAAATGCTGTTTCCGGTACTGTTAACGCCAGCTACTGGGACAGTGATACCACAGGCCAAGCCGATGCCATAGGGGCTGATCTTAACGCCCAAACGGTCAATGAAGTCCAGGGCGACTGGGGCAGTAGCCCCAATGCCTACAACCAGGCTAGCTACGAAGTAGCCGGCCAAGAGCTGGATTTTACCAACGATTGGTTTATTGCCGAGGGCAGTTCCCGCCCTATGCTGCGCGCCCATCTCTCGGGCGGCGGTGAAATCCATAACCTCTACGACCTGCAAGGTATGGCCGCTGATTTAGGTGGCAGCTACATCCTTATGGCCGATATCGACGCCTCGGCCACGGCCGACAGTGTGGCGCAGGGCGATCTTGGCAACTATTCGGATATCTGGGGTGGGCGCGGTTTTGCGCCGGTAGGAGACACCACGACACCGTTTGCTGGTAGTTTTGATGGTGCTAACAATGTCATTTCACAATTGACCATTAATCGCTCTGATCAAGATAATGTGGGCCTTTTCGGTTTTTCCATGGGTGCAACCATGGCCGATGTTGTCATTAGTTCTGCGGATGTGACAGGTAATGATTATACCGGTGTGCTTACAGGGATCATCGATGGTTCCACAAGCGGGGTCATAGTTTCGGGCACGGTAAGTGGTAACGTGCATGTTGGTGGTTTAATCGGCCATGTTATTTCTGGGAATCAACAAAATAATGGCTCTAATGTATCGGTAGTAGGTGTTGATACCGTTGGTGGTTTAGTTGGCTTAAGTTTAGGAAACATCTCGGGTAGTTATGCGAGTGGTGATGTACAGGGTGACACCGATGTCGGGGGGTTAGCTGGTCGCAACATCGGAACTGTTTCTAATAGTTATGCTACAGGTGAAGTAACGGGAACAAATAGCGCTGAAAATATTGGTGGTCTAGTAGGCTTCAACATTTCACAGATTGAACAAGGTTACGCAACAGGAGCGGTAACAGGAACAACGAATGTAGGTGGTTTAGCTGGCTTCAATGTAGGCTCAATCGACAACAGTTACTGGGACTTGGGCGTTGTAGCGACGGGTGTTGGTCAGAATTTTGGTACATCGAATGCAGTCGGTCTTACCACCACCGAGTTTATGGAATTGGCGTCTTTTACCGGCTGGGACATCGATGCTGAGGGTGGCACAGGCGCCACTTGGCGAATCTACGAAGGCCAATCGGCGCCACTGCTCCGCTCCTTCTTAACCGAAATCGACGTCATCGCTTACGACGACTACAAAGTCTACGATGGCGCGGCCTACGACGGCCTGCACGATATTAACGCGACAACCGGTGCCGGCGTACGCTACGGCACCAACTACGCCGAGTTTGTTTCGGTGTTTGGCGAAAACGGCACGCCTTACGGCTCGGACGACATTAACAGCCCCGATTTAGAATACAGCGGCGACTCGCAGGGCGCGGTGAATGTCGGCACCTACGATCTTACCCCGAGCGAGCTGTGGTCCAACCAAAGCGGCTACGACATTGTGATGAACGACGGTGTGCTCACCATCGATCAAGCCGTGGTCGAGGTCACAGTGACCATTGACGACGCCAGCAAAATCTACGGCGAGGCCGACCCCACCTTTAGCTGGGATCTTACCTCCGGCTCGCTCGGTTCGGGCGACTCTTTAACCGGTAGCCTATCGCGCGAATCGGGCGAAGATGTCGGCAGCTATGCCATCACCGGTAATATCACCGGTGACCTGGACAGCCCTAACTACGATGTGACCTTGGTCGACGGTGTGTTCACCATCACCCCGCGTGAGATTACCATCAGTATCGACGACTTATCCCGCGTGTACGGCGAGGCGGACCCGGCGCTCACCTACAGCGTCAGCGGCGAGCCGGCCAGTGGCGATGATTTCACCGTGGCGCTATCGCGCGAGGCCGGAGACGATGTCGGTGACTACGCCATTACGGGTGATGTGGGTGGCGATGTCATGAATGATAACTACCTGGTCAGCGTCGAAGACGGTGTGCTTACCATTACCCCGCGCGAGCTTACCGTTACCATCGCCGATTTGGTAAAAGTCTACGGCGAAAATGACCCCGCCCTGAGCTGGGCGGTCACCGACGGCTCACTGGCAGCAGGTGAAACGCTGGACGGCACCCTCAGCCGCGCCGCGGGCGAGAATGT
>NZ_JAUOSC010000699.1:0-301 GCF_030548285.1 Gilvimarinus sp. 1_MG-2023 | reverse complement strand
AATGATTGTAAGCGGGTTGGGGTGCCGCTGCGGTCGCAGTGAGCGTTGACGCGTTGGCCATGTTGGTTGACCAGAACGGGCAGAGGGTTGGGAGCACCGGGATTGGCGCTGTCTGGCAAGGTTGGTGGCACCAGTTGGCGAATACTCCAGCCCGTTACCGTGCGGTGGCACTGGTCGTCAGGGGTGTCGCTGAGCAGACGGCCCAGTGGCCAGCAGGCGTCGATGGCCTGTACTGGCGGAGGCGGTTCCGGCCAGCGTGGCCGGCGATCGATCATGGTCATGATACGTTGCAGCGCAGGCA
>NZ_JAUOSC010000698.1:0-301 GCF_030548285.1 Gilvimarinus sp. 1_MG-2023 | reverse complement strand
CCAGAGCCAGCGCCGCATCGGTATCATCCAGTTCAACCAGTACATCAGCCAGACGCGCGGTGGCCAGGTATTTGATTGGCGCTTCAGCGCTATCAACCAAGGCTCTCAGCTCGGCAGCCGCACTGTTCATATCACCGTTATCCGCAGCAAAGCGCGCCAGAAACAGGCTGGCAAACTGACTGTAAGTGCTTTTGCCAAAATCACTTTTCAGCTGCTCAGCCAGGACAATTGCTTCTTGCTGGGCAGCCTCATTACCAGACATGATAGCCGCAGAGGCTTTTTCAGTCAGTGAGGAATACAG
>NZ_JAUOSC010000697.1:0-302 GCF_030548285.1 Gilvimarinus sp. 1_MG-2023 | reverse complement strand
ATGATGATCTGTGGCAAGCACTGGAAGATGTTGAGCTGGGCGGTTATGAAGAAACGCCCTGTAATCAGCTTTCGGCCGGGCAGCAGCGCCGTGTCGGTTTGTCGCGGTTGGCGATTGTGCCCGCGCCGCTATGGATTCTGGATGAACCCTTTACCGCTCTGGATGTTGCTGGGGTGGCCTGGTTGGAAGCCCGCATTCAACAGCATGTTGCCCGCAACGGTGCGGTCATTATTACCAGTCACCATGCGTTGCAGAATATTCCGTCACTCAAGCGTCTGGATCTGGGTGAACTGGCCTTGGGC
>NZ_JAUOSC010000696.1:0-302 GCF_030548285.1 Gilvimarinus sp. 1_MG-2023 | reverse complement strand
GTGCCGGCTTGTAATGCCATAACCGCATCCAGTACCCGTTCCGGCGTCGCCGGGGTGTCGAGGTCAGGGCTGAGCTGGTAATCACTGAGGCTGCTGATGGCGTCGCGCAGTGCTGACCAGACCGAGATTGCCAGCATAAACGGAGGCTCTCCCACCGCTTTGGAGTTGTACACCGTGGCTTCGTTGTTGGCCTGTTCAAACATACGGACGTTAAACACTGGCGGGGTGTCACCAATAGCGGGAATCTTGTAGGTCGCAGGAGAGTTACTGAGCAAACGGCCGTCGTCGTGCCAGACCAGTTC
>NZ_JAUOSC010000695.1:0-302 GCF_030548285.1 Gilvimarinus sp. 1_MG-2023 | reverse complement strand
AATAAAAATCTGGTGATCCTGCAGGCATTATATGGTCTTGAAAATCATCCACGAGCCGTTATAAACACCGATCTCCAGACCATTTACCTGACCCTCCCCGATATGGATCAAAAAGCGAATCAAGAGACGGATAAAAAGATGAACCAAGGCTGACCATGGGCACTGTCAATTGTGCCCTACTGATTCGCCGCTGCTGCGAATGCTGTCAGACAAATCATCGGATACCCCGTACTCAGCCAACCCTGGCTAATTATCCCGGTATCTGCCTGAGCATCTGCCTATTACTACAATCACAAGTACAT
>NZ_JAUOSC010000694.1:0-302 GCF_030548285.1 Gilvimarinus sp. 1_MG-2023 | reverse complement strand
GCGTACGGGAGACGGCAGATGCGCTGAATATTTCCGAGGGCAGTGTCAAAACCCATTTGTCCAGAGCACGGCAAAAATTGAATGAGATGGGCTGAGTATCATGATAACGAAATCTGCGGATAAAACCTCAAGGGTTAGACCGGCGACGGTAACCGTAACAGAGCAACAGCTTCTGGCACTGCTGGATGAGCAGGCAGAGGCGTTGCCAGAATCCCTGACCGATCAACTGGCACAACGACGGGCGGCTGCTTTCGTGCAAGCCATGGCTGACACCGATACACGTCGAACTTCCACGTCCGCTA
>NZ_JAUOSC010000693.1:0-302 GCF_030548285.1 Gilvimarinus sp. 1_MG-2023 | reverse complement strand
ACCTTGAGCAGCGTTGTCTATCGGCCGTACGGTATGGTTGGCCACAAAGGGTGCCAGTGCCGCGGTCACGCCAATCGGGCCCATGCCGGGGCCACCGCCACCGTGTGGAATGGCGAAGGTTTTATGCAGGTTCATATGGGTGACGTCAGCGCCGATAAAGGCGGGCTGGGTGATGCCGACCTGGGCGTTGAGGTTGGCGCCGTCCATGTAGACCATGCCGCCGTTGGCGTGGATCAGTGCGCAAATTTCCTTGACGCCCTGCTCGTAAATACCGTGGGTCGATGGATAGGTCAGCATCAGAC
>NZ_JAUOSC010000692.1:0-303 GCF_030548285.1 Gilvimarinus sp. 1_MG-2023 | reverse complement strand
ATCAATGCCGGTACACCGCTGATGTTGAATGAGCGGATACGTTTGTCACCCTGGCTCATGCGGGATTTGACGGCAAAGTTGTCGTACGCCTTGTCAAACTGGGCTGCGGTAATGCCGCCGTTTTTGACCAGAAAATCGCGTTGGTCGTCTTTATCCAGCAGGCGTTGTTTTTCCAGATTGATGGCTCGGAAAATCGGCGTGTGTACCTGGTCGAGAATACCCAGCACATCGGCTACATAGAACAACTGCGCGTGTGCAACCCAGGCACGACCGAACATAGCAGGAACGCGGGTAAATTCAACA
>NZ_JAUOSC010000691.1:0-303 GCF_030548285.1 Gilvimarinus sp. 1_MG-2023 | reverse complement strand
GCATAATACCAGTCAATGCCTTGGCGGCAAGCGCTTGTTGGGCTGGTTAATATTTGGATAAATAAATGAAAAATCACACAAATGTCATCATTATCGGGGCCGGTGCTGCCGGGCTGATGTGTGCTGCTCAAGCGGCGGCCGGCGGCTGTTCTGTACGGCTATTGGATCATGCCAACAAAGCCGGTAAAAAGATTCTGATGTCGGGTGGCGGTCGTTGTAATTTTACCAATTACGATATTCAGCCCGACCGTTATCTCAGCCACAATCCTCACTTCTGCAAATCTGCCCTGAGCCGTTATACCC
>NZ_JAUOSC010000690.1:0-303 GCF_030548285.1 Gilvimarinus sp. 1_MG-2023 | reverse complement strand
AGCATCAGCAGCCGGTACGGGCGCTGGAACACGCGCAGAAAACGGCGATGGTGGCAGAGTTGGCGCCGTGGATGGAATACCAGGCCGAGGCATTGATGGCCAGTCTGGATATTGCCGGTCGGATTGATTGGTGTGAGCTGGCAGGGGAGCAGGTGCTGAATCGGTCGCCACGGCTGATGCAGTTGGCCTGTTGGGCCTGGCTGGTCAGTCACCGCCAGCGCCGGGCCGACGCGATGCTGCGCCAGCTGATCCACCGGCAGTTGCTGAATGAGGCCGACCTGGCGGCGTTGCAAGGGTATCAGG
>NZ_JAUOSC010000069.1:0-543 GCF_030548285.1 Gilvimarinus sp. 1_MG-2023 | reverse complement strand
GATACGCACCAGCTGGTTGGCTATCACGCCTTTTTTGATGTCTGTGGCCTGACCGTCAGCCGTGACCAGCAGTACTTTGTATTGAGTAATTCCCGTGGTGATGTGCGCATGATTGATGTCCGCAGCCTGAAAGAAGACCGCGCCATGCGGCGCTCATTTGCTGGCCGTCACTGGGACAATCATATGTTTACCTTTACCCTACCAGACCAATCTGTATGACCTTGATAAAGAGAATCCCGATGTTGAAATCCGCTTCTGCCTGGTTGTGTCTGGGCACCTGTCTGACACTGGCCAGCTGTGGTGGCAGTCGTGAAAACGATGCCGTTGCCTTGACCGAAGGCTCTCTGTCTCTGGCGCTGGAGCAGCTGGTTGATGGCACCATCATTGTTGCCAGTGAGCAATTTGCCAGTGAAGTCAGTGACTTCAACAACAGTGTCGACAGCTTTTGTAGCGCTCCGGATGAAGCTGGTTTGAGCCAGCTGCAAACGGACTGGAAAACAATGGCAGATAGCTGGTACCGCTTGTTGCCATTCAATTTTGGCC
>NZ_JAUOSC010000689.1:0-303 GCF_030548285.1 Gilvimarinus sp. 1_MG-2023 | reverse complement strand
GTATTCTGGCTGACGAAGTGGTGGCCGGTGATGTGGTGATCATTCGTTACGAAGGTCCAAAAGGTGGCCCGGGAATGCAGGAGATGCTGTATCCAACGTCCTATCTGAAATCCAAAGGTCTCGGCAAAGCCTGTGCCCTGCTGACTGATGGCCGCTTCTCTGGTGGTACTTCTGGCCTGTCGATCGGCCATGCGTCACCAGAAGCAGCTTCCGGTGGTGCTATTGGCCTGCTCAAGGACGGCGACCCTATTCTGATCGACATCCCCAATCGCAGCATCAATGTGCTGTTGGATGATGCAGAAC
>NZ_JAUOSC010000688.1:0-303 GCF_030548285.1 Gilvimarinus sp. 1_MG-2023 | reverse complement strand
ACACCCTGGTGGCCCGCCAACTGGTCGAAGAAGCGGTCTTGAAACTGGTGTTGGCCATCCCGCCATCCCCGGCCAAAAGCAAAGGGATTAAACAGCTGCGCAAGCTGATAGCACGGGAACAACGTGCCTTTGAAACCGGCGACAAAGGCAACGGCCTGCGGTTGTCTGGGGAGTTTCACCTGTTGTTGGCCGAGATGGCCAACAATCAGGCACTGGCCGGATTCCTGTCGCGCCTGGTATCACAAACCTCTCTGATCATTGCCACCTACGAATCACCACACCAGCACCGCCATTGCTCATACG
>NZ_JAUOSC010000687.1:0-303 GCF_030548285.1 Gilvimarinus sp. 1_MG-2023 | reverse complement strand
GATCAGGCCATGCCAGAAGCAGAAGAGACGGAGTTGCATCAGTTGATCAAGGGCGTTGATGGCGTGCGTGGTTTTCATGATATGAAAACCCGTCAGGCCGGTGCCGTGCAGTTTATCCAATTTCATCTGGATATGGATGGCGACCAGACACTGAACCGTGCCCATGCCATTGGTGATCAGGTCGAGGCGGCGATTCTGGCGCGTTTCCCCCGTGCCGAGGTGCTTATTCATCATGACCCGGTCTGACCGGGCCAGCTGGGCCGGGAGTATTACCATTGCCGCTCTCAGCCTGCAGCTTGTACC
>NZ_JAUOSC010000686.1:0-303 GCF_030548285.1 Gilvimarinus sp. 1_MG-2023 | reverse complement strand
GATTCTGGTGGTGCCGGTGTTATTACCCGTCGCGACCTCGGTCTATGGCATCAATCCGTTTCACTTTGGTGTGGTGGTGTGTCTGACGCTGGTACTGGGCTTGCTGACCCCACCGGTTGGTTCAGCGCTGTTTACTGCTTCGGCCCTGTCGGGTGTCAAGGCCGAGCGTATTGCTCTGCTGCTGGGGCCTTATCTGGGTGCCATGCTGCTGGTGATTTTACTGTTGGTGTTTTTCCCTGTGCTGATAACGGTACTGATCTGAAACAGGAACCGATAACGATCGGGTAACGCACGTTACCCACC
>NZ_JAUOSC010000685.1:0-303 GCF_030548285.1 Gilvimarinus sp. 1_MG-2023 | reverse complement strand
GCGTTGAAGGTGAGGATGTTGATCATCGGCAAGCCGCAGCGCTTGCCCACTTCACAGTCGTTAAAGTCGTGCGCCGGGGTGATTTTGACGCAACCGGTGCCCTTGGTCATATCGGCGTGTTCATCACCGACGATCGGGATGCGGCGACCCACCAGCGGCAGTTCAATAAATTTGCCAATCAGGTGCTGGTAGCGCGGGTCTTCCGGGTTAACCGCAACACCGGTGTCTCCGAGCATGGTTTCCGGACGTGTTGTGGCGACCACAATATAGTTCTGGGTGTTGCCATCGGCGTCGGTGCAGGTC
>NZ_JAUOSC010000684.1:0-304 GCF_030548285.1 Gilvimarinus sp. 1_MG-2023 | reverse complement strand
CGGCTGGTGGTAACTTTGAAGAGCCAGTGACCCAATCCACGCTGGGGACGGTCAAAACCTTTCTGGGGCTGTCTGCGGATCGGGCTTATCGGCGCTTTTATCCCGCGGTTGACCCGTTGATTTCCTGGTCGCGTTACCTTAAACAGTTACAGCCCTGGTTTGATACCCATTTATCCCCGGGTTGGACGCGGCGGGTCGAAGTGTTGTCGGAACTGCTGGTACGAGGTGATGAAGTCAGCCGCATGATGCAGGTGACTGGTGAAGAGGGGGTAACGCTGGACGACTTTATCGTGCAACAGAAAGC
>NZ_JAUOSC010000683.1:0-304 GCF_030548285.1 Gilvimarinus sp. 1_MG-2023 | reverse complement strand
GGGTCAGTTGGGACACAACAAACTCCTGAATCGGTCAGACGGTTTACACCGCCAAAAATAAAGAAATGCGTTCTGGTGCTCTAAATGGTGACAATCACACCGAGAAACAAGGTCGTGATTATAAACCCGTACATATAACCGGTGCCGCTGCCAGCAGAGCCTGAGTATAAGAGTCTTGAGGCTGGTTCATCACGCTGGCGCACTCCCCTTGCTCAACCAGGACCCCCTGACTCAACACCGCCACCCGATGAGCCAGATGTGGAATAATCGACAGGTCGTGGGTAATAAACAGATAGCTCAACCC
>NZ_JAUOSC010000682.1:0-304 GCF_030548285.1 Gilvimarinus sp. 1_MG-2023 | reverse complement strand
GTGCCGCCCCAGAGCCGATTCCTTACGCCCTCAATCGTTACTGGCGTGAAGCCCGCCGTCATTATTCAGTGCTGAATACCCATCTGGCGAGCCGTACCTTTATCGTCGGTGAGCAATACAGCATCGCAGACATTGCCGCCTGGGGCTGGATCGACAAGGCTACCGTGGTACTGGGTGATGATGGTGCTCTGAGTGAATTTCCGCACCTAAAGGCCTGGTTTGACCGTATCAACAGCCGTCCAGCCGTCGAACGCGCCCGCACCATTGGCCAGCACGCCGAATTCCAGAGTGAGTTGGATGACGC
>NZ_JAUOSC010000681.1:0-304 GCF_030548285.1 Gilvimarinus sp. 1_MG-2023 | reverse complement strand
CTCTGGAGGTTTCCGATACCACCGCAGCAACCTATGTTGCCACGGTTATCGCCACGCTGGATGCCGATATTGCCGAGCTGGAAGACGACGAGCTGACCGATATTATCCCCGAGACGATCGAAAACCTGGTTGGCTCCGATGATTACGAAGACTTTGAACTGGGCTTGCAGCGTACCAAGGCCTTTATCGAGACCCTGCGCACCTATGAAGACAGCTTCTTTGAAGACGGCTATCGGGAAGATGCCGATGCCTACGTGGATATGGTCAAGGCCATCGGCGAAGACAACGCTGATGAATTCCAGGC
>NZ_JAUOSC010000680.1:0-304 GCF_030548285.1 Gilvimarinus sp. 1_MG-2023 | reverse complement strand
TCCTTATTCCATTACCGGTATGTCTGGCCGTGAGCCAGACGCCACATGGATGACAGCTCAGACTGTATCCACACCGAGTTTCAAGCCCGCAAGTTTTACCCGCCGAGAGGCGGGTTTTTTTTGTAATTTTCTGGTATGACTTTCTTTGGCGGATCTCGACGGTAGTCGATCGTTCTGCATCAAGACCTCGTTAAGACCTCGTTTATCAATGGGCCATATTCAGTTATCGATGTGGTCAAATACTTGAATGTTCAATTGAATATTTTTTATTTGGCGTTGTACCATGGACTCATTAACCTGATTC
>NZ_JAUOSC010000068.1:0-547 GCF_030548285.1 Gilvimarinus sp. 1_MG-2023 | reverse complement strand
ATCATATTCACAAAAAAAGTAGCAATAGCCCATCCTATTACAGCATCAATTAATCCCCCACCAAAAACAACAACAAAGACAGGTGTAATTGACACAACAAAGGCCATAATCACTTTAGACCAGGTAATAAAAGGATAATACCCCAGCAAAATAACTGGCCCCAGCAAAAATCCATAATAGTTACTAGAAACCATAAGAACCAAAACCAGTATCATTGCTGAAAGCAAAAAATCTTGTCTTAACTCCTCAGAAAGACCAAATGAGGAATCAATAATTGAATATTCAAATTGCAAATAAACAACCAGGAATACAACAAATGAGGTTAACACAACAATCGGCAATGCTGAAGATAATTGCAGACAAACCTTATCAATATTCTGTTTACCAAGCTTTAAGCTTTCATAATAAATGAAATCTCTATGAGCTCCTTGTATTAGTCCTGCGAAGCCTAAAAAAGCTAAAAAAAGTAACCAGACACCATACGTTTCAGCACCCCAATGGCTCAAAAAGATAGGAACAAAAGCTATTTGACTTAACAAGCTAACAC
>NZ_JAUOSC010000679.1:0-304 GCF_030548285.1 Gilvimarinus sp. 1_MG-2023 | reverse complement strand
GTACTGCACAGTACCCAAAGCCATGTGGCCTGGAATCAAGGCAATAATGAATTTGTTATGACTTACGAAGTGGCCGAAACCGGCCTGGTACTGAGCACTCCGGCAGGGGAGTTCCAGCATTGTATCCGGATTGAGGGGCGTGGCCGGATTGGGTTGTACGCTGACCCGCGGCTGGGTTATCAGGAGGTTGAGGTGGTGCAGTCTGAATGGTATGCCCCCGGTGTTGGCCTGATACGTCTGCAGCGTGAAGAACCAATGGACCTTGAGATGTTTCAGGGTGGCAGCCTGACGTTTGAGCTGATTG
>NZ_JAUOSC010000678.1:0-304 GCF_030548285.1 Gilvimarinus sp. 1_MG-2023 | reverse complement strand
GCACTTTGGTGTACCCATGGGTTTTGGTGGCCCACACGCAGCATTTTTTGCCACCCGTGATGCCTTCAAGCGCTCCATTCCTGGCCGGATTATTGGCGTCTCTATTGATGCCCATGGCAAACCGGCATTACGTATGGCCTTGCAAACCCGCGAGCAACATATTCGCCGCGAAAAAGCCAACTCCAATATCTGTACCGCCCAGGTCTTACTGGCTAACCTGTCGTCGTTCTACGCGGTTTATCACGGTCCCAAAGGTCTGAAAACCATCGCTGCCCGTATCCATCGGCTAACCGATATCCTTGCC
>NZ_JAUOSC010000677.1:0-305 GCF_030548285.1 Gilvimarinus sp. 1_MG-2023 | reverse complement strand
GGCCTTGCTCGCGCCAGTCCAGAAATTGTCGGCAGGCTTGTTCCACCGCCCACTGTCCCATATCGTGAATCTGACCCGTGGTTTCCGCCATCGGGATAATTTCCAGCGGCGAGACACTGCCCAGCCGTGGATGCCGCCACCGCATCAATGCCTCAACCCGTCGTGGCTGTTTGTCCCCAAAACGGAATTGTGGCTGATACATCATCCCCAGCTGACCCAGATCGACAGCCTCACGCAAATCGTGATCCAGCACCGAGCGCTCGTTCAGGGTTTCCAGCATGAATGCTTCATAGAAGCACAATGCC
>NZ_JAUOSC010000676.1:0-305 GCF_030548285.1 Gilvimarinus sp. 1_MG-2023 | reverse complement strand
ATCCCTAGGCTACAAAAAGTTGCATTTTTGGTTTCTCTCTAACGACACTACAGGACAAGTCCTCTTAAGGAGTGTGTTAGCGAAACAATTGCAGAAAACAGCTTCACACCGGCAGGCGCTTAGCTATTCAAAGACACGACGATTCCCACTTCATGACGACCAATAAATCAGTCGCTTCAGTGTGCGCCGTTGTTGATAGGCACAGACATGCCCGATGTTTGATTCCTCAATCAAGAGGATATCCGACATTCGGGACAAGCCCGAATGTCGGGTACATTGTTTTGCTATTTTTCGCTGGTTAATGA
>NZ_JAUOSC010000675.1:0-305 GCF_030548285.1 Gilvimarinus sp. 1_MG-2023 | reverse complement strand
AGCAAAACCAAAGTACAGGGGCAGTGGCAACTTTATTGTCTGGTACACAATGTAGAAAAGCTGGCAAAATACGGGCATCTCAGCCAGTAAAACAGAGCCAACACAGCCTTAGAGCAGACACTAAAAGCAGCAGGATACTTGGCATACAGACAGCCAAAGCTTAAAAAGGTCGGAAACACAGAATAAATAAACGACGGTCGATAAAAACCGGCCATCGAAAATAAACACCAGAGAGCGAGCTGTTGGTGGGAAAAACGGATTAGAAACAGGTTTTTTTACAGGCTCGTTATACGGCACCGATCGTG
>NZ_JAUOSC010000674.1:0-305 GCF_030548285.1 Gilvimarinus sp. 1_MG-2023 | reverse complement strand
GTTGAACGTCGTTCCAAAGATCTGGCGCCGCCAGAAGGACCGATGAGAGATGCTTGGTTATCCGGTTGGCGTTCAGGTCGATCAGACCACTGGGATGGTTATACAGGCGTTTCTGGTATTCATCGTATGGTCGTTTGACCACTTAACAACTCCGAACTTCAGGCCGTAGGCCGCCCATACCCCAAACCTCCTCACCCGGGAGGTAGGCCCCAAAAGCGGGGCCTCATATCTCTAGCTGATCGTTACCGAACGGGTAATCGCCCGGTTACTGGCTATTGGCTACCGCTTCAACGGCTTCGCAAATC
>NZ_JAUOSC010000673.1:0-305 GCF_030548285.1 Gilvimarinus sp. 1_MG-2023 | reverse complement strand
CCATGGAAGACGGCAGTCAGGTGCCACCCCGCGCCCAGTCTGCCCATCAGATGGCCAGCTGCGTCTATAAAAATATTCTTAACGAACGCGAGAACAAGCCGCTGAAGGGGTTCAAATACCACGACCATGGTTCCTTGGTGAGCCTCAGCCGTTACAGCGCCGTCGGTAATTTGATGGGCAACCTCAGCAGCAAGTCCATGTTTGTTGAGGGTAACCTCGCCCGCCTGTTTTATGTGTCATTATATCGCATGCACCAGCTGGCGATTCACGGCAAATTCCGGGGAGCCATTATTGTGGTTCTGGAC
>NZ_JAUOSC010000672.1:0-306 GCF_030548285.1 Gilvimarinus sp. 1_MG-2023 | reverse complement strand
ATCTTGGCATCCGTCAGTGGGTTGTCATCCGGAATCGCGGGCAGTACAAAGCCACCCTCACTGCTGAGTTGCAGCAGGGTAACCCCTTCGGCTTCCTGCTCCAGCTGCAGATCAAAATCGGATGACTGGCAACCCACCAGAAGTAGCCCACAGGCTCCCAGCACCCCGGCATACCAATGACTCAGTGCCATTTATTCAACCGTAACCCAGGTTTGTGAATCACAGTCATCATCCAGGCATTGGCCCGTGGTGACATCCAGCCCCAGATTGGTGAAGATCTCGGCACACTCAGGGTCGGTAGCGCTC
>NZ_JAUOSC010000671.1:0-306 GCF_030548285.1 Gilvimarinus sp. 1_MG-2023 | reverse complement strand
CCGTAACGAGCACCCATCCAGGCAAAAGGCATCAGAATCAGTGCGGTCATCAGGTTGGCAGAGCTGAGCTGCCCCAGCAGGCCATAAGGAATCAGCTTGACCACATTCAGGCAGGCAATGGTCACAACCATGGTGGCCAGATATTCAGGCCGTGGTAACCGCAACGGCAACAGATACAAATTCAGCGGTGGCCCACCGGCATGGGCAACAAAACTGGTAAAACCGGTCATCAGGCCACACACACGGGCAACCCACGGATGGCCCTGCCGCGGCTCACCCAACGCCTGCTTTTTACCCAACCCCCAC
>NZ_JAUOSC010000670.1:0-306 GCF_030548285.1 Gilvimarinus sp. 1_MG-2023 | reverse complement strand
CACCAATGGCGCGGGTCACCAGACCGTAAATGGAAAAAGCATGTTGCGACACAACGACGTTATCGCCCTTGTCGACAAAAACCCGCACGGCAAAATCGAGAATATCACTGGAGCCGTTCCCCAGTGTCAGTTGATCCGCGGTCACGCCCAGGCGTTCACACAAGGCGGCCTTGAGATCAAAACCGGCACCATCCGGGTAACGGGTCAGTTCTGCCAGCTGACCCTGAATGGCGGCAATCACATTCGGGCTGGGGCCAAGCGGATTTTCATTGCTGGCCAGCTTGACAATATTGGCCTCATCCAGCC
>NZ_JAUOSC010000067.1:0-547 GCF_030548285.1 Gilvimarinus sp. 1_MG-2023 | reverse complement strand
GACCTCGACCACACCCTGTTATCCGATGACAGTGACCACGCATGGGGCCAGTATCTGGCCGACCGGGAACTCGTCGACCCGGCGGTGCATCAGCATCGCAACGACCACTTCTATGAACAATACAAAGCCGGCACGCTGGACATTCACGCTTACCTGCGTTTTGCCTTACAGCCGTTACTCGATTATCCACTGCAACATATGCTGGCCGAACGCGAGCGTTTTCTGGCTGAACGTATTGAACCACTGATCAGCCAAAAAAGCCGTGACCTGATCCAGAAGCATCGGGACCAGGGGGATCATTTACTGATCATTACCGCCACCAACGGTTTCATTACCTATCCGATTGCCGAGCGTCTGGGTATTGCCGACATTATTGCACCACACCCGGAAGTCATCGACGGCCAATACACTGGCGAAATTGTTGGCGTACCCAGCTTTCAGGATGGCAAGGTAACCCGGCTCAACGCCTGGCTGGAAGAGCATCAGCAGTCCATGGACGGTGCCTGGTTCTACAGCGACTCCCGCAACGATCTGCCACTGTTACGAC
>NZ_JAUOSC010000669.1:0-306 GCF_030548285.1 Gilvimarinus sp. 1_MG-2023 | reverse complement strand
ACCTGGGTCTGATCGACGGCATTCAGCCGCTCGAAACAACCCTGAACAACCTATCAAAACGAACCGGCCATCCCCCTGGCATGACCAGCCAGCAAGCCGACGAACTGTTTGCCGAATTCGACGGTTTCCAAACCAACTAACCACCAACCACCGCCACACCAACAGCAGCACTGCCCAAGCGGGCCGGTGTAGCTATCCACACCCAAAAAAGAGAGACAAACCATGCTCAAAGCCAAACTGAAGCAAAAACTGGCCCGCGCCAAACAAATCCGCACCGACGCTGAAGCCGCCAGCCGTGAACTGACC
>NZ_JAUOSC010000668.1:0-306 GCF_030548285.1 Gilvimarinus sp. 1_MG-2023 | reverse complement strand
GATCAAGGATCCACTGAATTATCAGGGCCTTGATCCTCTGGAGCTGGGCCGCCAGCACCAGATGGTACTGGGCAAGCATTCCGGTAAACACGGGCTGATCCGGGCCTACCAGGACATTGGTATCGAGCTGCTGAGTTGGCAGGTTCCGGTGTTACTGCAACAGCTTCGCATTTGGGTCACTCGTTCCAAGCAGGTGCCATCGGCCAGCCAGTTGGTGGACTTGTATCTTGCGTTGGAGCCAGTCATGGGCCATGGCCATAGCGCCAATGGCCCGACAGAGGAGATGAACGTATGTCAGCTACATCC
>NZ_JAUOSC010000667.1:0-306 GCF_030548285.1 Gilvimarinus sp. 1_MG-2023 | reverse complement strand
GATACTGGCCGACCTGTATCAGACCGACGGTACGCCAGTTGAACTGTCGACCCGTGCCATGCTGAAAAAAGCCCAGCAACAACTGAATGATCAGGGTTATGAATTTATTGCCGGGCTGGAAGTGGAATTTCATGTTTTCCGCACCATCAACAAGCCTCGTGGCCTCGACGATGCCGGTCAACCAGGCCCACCGCCAACAACCGAGTTACTGAATCAGGGTTATCAGTACCTGACCGAAGACCGCTACGATGAGATGGAAGAGGTGTTCGACCTGATTCGCCGGAACGCCCAAGGTCTGGATTTGCC
>NZ_JAUOSC010000666.1:0-306 GCF_030548285.1 Gilvimarinus sp. 1_MG-2023 | reverse complement strand
CCCGTATCTGGTGCTGGCGGCTGTTTTGGCCGGCGCTTTGTATGGCTTGAACAACAAGCTGACCCCGCCGGAACCCATGGAAGGTGATGCCTATGCCGATTCTGATGAGTCCACCCGCTTGCCGTATCGCTGGGATGACGCCATCAAGGCACTGGACAAGAGTGCGGTGATACGGGAGTACCTGGGAGACGAATTTGTAGATGTGTTTTGTGCCATCAAGCGTCAGGAAATTACGGAACTGAACAGCCGTATTTCTGATATTGAATATGAGTCTTACCTGGGCCTGTTGTAGGGGCGGCGTATTCC
>NZ_JAUOSC010000665.1:0-307 GCF_030548285.1 Gilvimarinus sp. 1_MG-2023 | reverse complement strand
ATCCATCGAAACCTGTCTGGAACTCAGTGGTGGCCTGGCGCTGGTGACACCGATGGATGACGACGATGCCGAGCCGTTATTGTTCTCATCACAATTTTCCTGCCCTCATTGTGGTTACAGCCTGTCGGAACTGGAACCCCGGTTGTTTTCGTTTAACAACCCGGCTGGTGCCTGCACCACCTGTGATGGTCTGGGGGTCAAACAGTTTTTTGATCCGGACCGGGTGATTACCGACCCGAGCCTGTCGATTGGCGAAGGGGCCATTCGTGGCTGGGATCGCCGCAGCGTCTATTATTTTCAGCTGCTG
>NZ_JAUOSC010000664.1:0-307 GCF_030548285.1 Gilvimarinus sp. 1_MG-2023 | reverse complement strand
ACTATGAACACCCTCAACGGGAACGGTCATGGTCGACTCATTCCAGACACGGCCTTAAAGATGATGTTTGTTTCGCAGCACTGCTTGGTCTCTCGGCTGGAGGTGATGCCCTTGGAGTGAGTAAACGGGATGATTTTCAGCAGACTCGCCGAATCATAAACAGGGCGGTTTTCGCTATCCTTGACCACCATCGACGTTTGATTATCGTCATGATGTTTGAACCTGGGCATCCGTTACTGGAAGCGTCCAGCCAGCCCCTTGTCTCACCGACCTGAACTGACCCGTTATGGATTGTATCCCGTAACGG
>NZ_JAUOSC010000663.1:0-307 GCF_030548285.1 Gilvimarinus sp. 1_MG-2023 | reverse complement strand
ACATCATGGTGTTTGAAGGTATTCCCGGTGGTGCCATGGATACCTGGCAAGATTGCAAAAGCGCCAACGATCACCTGCAAATGAGCAAGGACATCGTCTCCCGTTACGCCCCCTGGGAAGCGGAACGCTGCGGCAACATTACCCTCACTGACGACGGCGGCTATCTGGCCGGACGCTTCGCCCCAACCATTCGTCATCCCATAATGACCCTGCCGTCTGGCAAGCACGTCTTCGGCATGGCCGATGCCATTGTGGTCAACGACCCGATCACCGGTCAGGGCTCCAACAACGCCGCCAAGTGCACCGC
>NZ_JAUOSC010000662.1:0-307 GCF_030548285.1 Gilvimarinus sp. 1_MG-2023 | reverse complement strand
ACCATCAACCGACTGGATAATTTGTACCCGGCTGGAGGCAATCACCTCGCCATTCGCACGGGTTACCTCATCGATCTGAAATTCAATGGCCCAACCAATAAACACCACAAAGGTGGCCGCAATCAACCAAACGATCCAGCCACTACGATCCAGGTGATAACGCGCCAGCCGCTGGGCACGACTGGCATCACGATCGTCCATCAAGCTATCAGATAACATTGATCGGGCCTCCTGCCGGTGGTCGACGAGCCGTACCGGATGGCGCTCGCTGGCGCTGGAAAATGGCTTCCGGGCTGTCATCCCGGAC
>NZ_JAUOSC010000661.1:0-309 GCF_030548285.1 Gilvimarinus sp. 1_MG-2023 | reverse complement strand
GTATTGGCCTGGTTGAAAGCCTTCAGCCCGGGCAGAGTGCCCGCCAACTGCTGCTGAAAGCCGACAAGGCTCTTTACCAGGCCAAAAGCCGAGGGCGTAATTGCGTCGTGGTCGCTGTAATTGCAGGTGACGACGAGACCTGTTACGCCTCTGAAGCAACGGACTGAGCCAGAGCACTGGTGAATGTCCGGAGCTATGAAACAACCATCATAAAACACTTGTTCATGGTCTGTGGGTCACGATTATCAACGGTTGATGCTCCCTGGAACCGCCCCCTCTAACCAGTCGTTCTGCAACGCGGTACACTGG
>NZ_JAUOSC010000660.1:0-309 GCF_030548285.1 Gilvimarinus sp. 1_MG-2023 | reverse complement strand
GGTGGAGGATGTCGAGATTCAGGGCATTCGGCCACCAGTCGGTGTTGGTCTGACCGCTGGATGTCATTGCGCCATGCATGACCGGGCATTTGCCCGCGGATGATTGCGTATTGTCCATGATGAAGCTCCGGTTCTGCTGGTGGGTGGTTGCAACGGTGTATGGCAACCACGCCGGATGAAAGAAATCAGGCTCACGACGATTGGTCTGTTGCTGCTCAGAAAGGTTCGCCGCAAAGGACGTTCTGGGCACAATAAATATCGGCTCGTTGCGCTTGCTGATGTCGTTACTATAGTTGAGCCATTTATAAC
>NZ_JAUOSC010000066.1:0-549 GCF_030548285.1 Gilvimarinus sp. 1_MG-2023 | reverse complement strand
GTATTTACCTTGTCGGGGCTAACTTCGGCCGTTTGCCTGGCTTGGGGCTATTGGCGGGTGATCCACTGGCGTTCCGGCTTGGGTTGGGTGCCGGTGGCTATTGCCGCTGGCTTGTTGTGCTTTTTTACCAGCAGCTGGTTGTTGCAGCAATTGCCGCCACATCGTGGTGTAGGGCTATTGGTGGTTGTCTTGGCAATTTTGCTGTTTCGTACTCTGTTTGGCGTCATTCACGACACGGCGCCGACACGGCACGATCCTCATATTCACGCCACCTGGTTCCATCAGCCTCTGGTGAAACTGGTATTTCGTGCCGCCATGGCGACATTGACCATCTTGCTGATTACCGGGTTGGCGGATGTGCTTGGCCCGCAGCGCGCCGGGCTGCTGGCGGCATTTCCGGTGAGTTTTTTCCCGTTGCTGCTGATTTTGCACCTAGGCCTGGGGGCAAATGTGGTGGCGCGTACCATTCGTTCTTACCCGGATGGTTTGGGCGCTCTGGTGGTCTACGCCTTGTGTGTCAGCTACAGCTATCCACTGCTCGGGCTACAC
>NZ_JAUOSC010000659.1:0-309 GCF_030548285.1 Gilvimarinus sp. 1_MG-2023 | reverse complement strand
AAGACTGACCATATCCTGTTTGTGGCTTCCGGTGCTTTCCACGTTGCCAAGCCGTCAGATCTGATCCCGGAACTACAGGGACGTTTGCCAATCCGGGTTGAATTACAAGCGCTGACGCCGGGCGACTTCGAACGTATTCTGACTGAACCCAGCGCCTCGCTGACGGAACAATACCGTGCCTTGTTGCAGACCGAAGGCGTGGAGCTTGAATTTCGCCCGGACGCCATCAAGCGCCTGGCGGAGATCGCTTACGAGGTGAACGAAAGCACCGAGAACATCGGGGCTCGTCGTTTGCACACCATTATGGAG
>NZ_JAUOSC010000658.1:0-309 GCF_030548285.1 Gilvimarinus sp. 1_MG-2023 | reverse complement strand
TCATTAGACCAACCGGCAAACCAAACTGGTTGATCTCCGCACCAGCGAATTGCATATACACAGCAAATAACACCGGCAAGGTAAACGGCACCAGCAGGCTCGTCATCGCCGTCAAAGAAATACTCAGCGCCACATTACCGCGCGCCAGGAAAGTCAGCATGTTGGACGTGGCACCACCAGGGCAAAGCGCCACCAGAAACAGGCCGGCACCGGCCATCAAGGGTAATTTGAACAACACAATAATGATCAGGGCAATGACAGGTAACACGACTATCTGCAAGAACAAGCCTATCAGGCACACTGTTGGCT
>NZ_JAUOSC010000657.1:0-309 GCF_030548285.1 Gilvimarinus sp. 1_MG-2023 | reverse complement strand
GAATTGATTCACTTAATTTGTTGATATTCTTTCTGATATCTAAGGTTGCTCTGTTATTCAAACAGCCCAGACGTCCGTATCCGAACGTCTGGTGCACCAAAACGTTACCCCAACTCTTCCAGCTTTTTCTTCAGTACTTCCATCACCACTTGCGGGTTGACCCCCTTGGCAGCTTTACGGGTCAGGCCAATAAAGGGTCCCATGGCCTTGCCACGTTTTTCCACCGGGGTATTGAGGTAGCCTTCCACCAGTTTCGGGTTGTTGGCCAGTACATCGGCAACGATGGCTTCAATGGCACCGGTATCGGAC
>NZ_JAUOSC010000656.1:0-309 GCF_030548285.1 Gilvimarinus sp. 1_MG-2023 | reverse complement strand
AAGGTGGCCAGTTCCTGCTGCGGCACCGCCATCACGTAACGTTCCTGGGATTCATTCGACCAGATAGCCCGTGGGCTCATGCCTGGCTCATCATTCGGGACGTTACGCAGTTCAAACTGACCGCCACGTCCACCGTCCCCCACCAGCTCAGGGAAAGCGTTGGAGATACCACCAGCACCCACATCGTGAATAAAGGCAATCGGGTTCTGCTCGCCTTTCTGCCAGCAGCGATCGATCACTTCCTGGCACCGGCGTTCCATTTCCGGGTTTTCACGCTGTACGGAAGCAAAATCGAGATCGGCATTGGAC
>NZ_JAUOSC010000655.1:0-309 GCF_030548285.1 Gilvimarinus sp. 1_MG-2023 | reverse complement strand
CCATTGTTGTCGGCCATGCCACCTGTTGTGTGGTGATTGTTTACAACAATGTGGTGGCGCGTTTTCGGCGCACTTCCGGCAGCCTGATCGAAGCCTCGATGGATCTTGGCGCGGATGGCTGGCAGACCTTTCGCTATATCCTGTTGCCAAATCTGGGCACCGCCATGCTGGCCGGGGGCATGCTGGCGTTTGCGCTGTCGTTTGATGAACTGATTGTTACCACCGTTACTGCCGGTCACGAAAAACCTCTGCCGATCTGGCTGCTGAACCAGCTGACCCGACCACGGGATGTGCCCGTCACCAACGTGG
>NZ_JAUOSC010000654.1:0-310 GCF_030548285.1 Gilvimarinus sp. 1_MG-2023 | reverse complement strand
CAACAGCACACCATCTGCTAAGCCCGATACGGTAATAGAATGAATTTCACTATTATCCAAGTCAACAAAAGTCGCTTCGATATTCAAGGAATAAGTAAATGACTGAGGCAGATCGTATTCAACCGTTGGCAAATCACCGATCCGTACAAGTTGAGAACCATCCCATTCATAGCGACCATCGGTAAACCAATACTATTCAATATCGTAAGCAAGGTTATCATCACTACCGTCATTGGCATTTAGATATAAAGCGAGATCACCATTGTCACCTTGCTCGAGGCTGTTACTAGATTCAAACACCGTATAATCC
>NZ_JAUOSC010000653.1:0-310 GCF_030548285.1 Gilvimarinus sp. 1_MG-2023 | reverse complement strand
TTCGGGTGCCCAATCTAGAGACCGGCCTGTGGCCCGCTTTTTGGCTGCTGGGCACCACAACCGCCAGCTGGCCCGCCAAGGGCGAAATCGACATGAAGGAAATGGGCCATCGCCAAACCGAGATCGACCATTTCCACGCCGGTGCGACCCCAAATAGCTATGTCGGTGGCAATGCCATTTTTTACTCCGACGATGCCTGCGTAGAAGGCTATCCGACTTGTGCGGCCATGTGGGCCTGGCAAACAGATAACGCCTATGTCTCGCAAACCCCGATGAACGATCGTTTTCTCACGTATCGGCTTTTCTGGAC
>NZ_JAUOSC010000652.1:0-310 GCF_030548285.1 Gilvimarinus sp. 1_MG-2023 | reverse complement strand
ATAGAAGGCAGGCCACAAAAAAAGTTAACGTTCGAAATTACCTCAGATGAAATCATTCATTGACTCAGGCCTTCGATAAGATCATTTTTTGCTGCATTGTAGAGCAATCAAACCACCTGACTGTTATTTCTCCAGGTTGGCAAACGCCAGCCCTCCTGGTAGTCAAGACCAAACGGCACATGAAGAGAATTCGCGGAGGAATTCAAATGCTTCTGATCTTCATTGTTGTGTTGATCTGGTTTTTCTGGATCAAACGACCTAAAAAGAACACCTACACCGCTAACAGAGCCAATAGTGTTGTGGCTATAAC
>NZ_JAUOSC010000651.1:0-310 GCF_030548285.1 Gilvimarinus sp. 1_MG-2023 | reverse complement strand
GTCCGTCAAATGTCGTATTGGTGCCAACATGATCTGGCAAGCCGAAAAAGACGGCACTCTGAAACCCGGTATGGAAATCGTTGAGCCAACCAGTGGTAATACCGGGATTGCACTGGCTTATGTCGGTGCTGCCCGGGGCTACAAGGTCACGCTGACCATGCCGGAAACCATGAGCATGGAACGTCGCAAAGTCATGATGGCACTGGGTGCCAATCTGGTACTGACCGAAGGTCCAAAAGGGATGCAAGGTGCCGTCGACAAGGCTGCCGAACTGCTGGCCGAAGCACCAGAAAACCGCATCATGCTGCAA
>NZ_JAUOSC010000650.1:0-311 GCF_030548285.1 Gilvimarinus sp. 1_MG-2023 | reverse complement strand
CGAGAGGACTTTATCCTCGGCCAGATTATTGAAACCACCTTGACATCGTAACCCCAAAGGTTACGATTGAGGCATGATCAAAACTTTTAAGCACAAAGGTTTGGAAAAATTATACCGAACAGGCAGCACTGCGGGCATACAGACTACTCATGCCAAGCGGTTACGATTAATTCTGTCCAACCTTGATCAAGCATAAATCGCCGATAACATGGACTTGCCCGGGTTGAGTTTGCATGAACTATCCGGCTCACGAAAAGGTACCTGGTCAGTCACTGTTAGTGGCAATTGGCGCATCACATTCAGATTCAACG
>NZ_JAUOSC010000065.1:0-549 GCF_030548285.1 Gilvimarinus sp. 1_MG-2023 | reverse complement strand
GTATCAGGCCGTTCTTCGGGTGATGCCAACGAACCAGGGCTTCCAGGCCTGTGGTGTGATAACCCTGCAAGCTGATTTTGGGCTGGTAAACGAGGTTAAACTGGTCTTCTGCCAGGGCGGTGTTGATTTTTTGTTCCCAGTCCAGGTGTTCGAGGATTGAGCGGTTCATGTCTTCGGAGAAGAACTGGATGTTGTTACGGCCCAGTTCTTTGGCGCGATACATGGCCAGGTCGGCATTTTTCATCAGGGTGTTGGGGTCGCTGGAGTCTTGCGGTGTCAGGGTGATGCCGATGCTGACGGAGGTGGTGATGTCCTGTCCTTTGATTCTGACCGGGCGGTTGAGAGTGGAGAGTAATTTTTCGGCCACGGCGAGGACGTCGGAGGTCTGTTTGATATCGGTTAGCAGGATGGTGAATTCGTCGCCACCGATACGGGAGACTGTGTCTCGATCACGAACGCAGTTGCTCAGTCGTTTGGCGGCTTCTTGCAGAAGCTGGTCGCCGGCATCATGGCCCATGGAATCGTTGATGCGTTTGAACTGGTCCATGT
>NZ_JAUOSC010000649.1:0-311 GCF_030548285.1 Gilvimarinus sp. 1_MG-2023 | reverse complement strand
CTCCCGGAAGCCAGTGGCCAGGTAGTCGCCCATCTCTTGGGCATTGGTACAGAGATTGTCCGTTTCGATGGTTTCGACAACAGACAGGGCGACAGCACAACACAGCGGGTTGCCACCATAAGTACTGCCATGATTGCCTGGCTGTAATACATCGGCGGCTTCGCCACGGGCCAGACAGGCACCAATAGGGACGCCATTACCGAGGCCCTTGGCCGTTGTAACAACATCAGGGACAAAACCCAGTTGTTGATAGGAGAAGTAGCTGCCGGTACGACCATTGCCGGTCTGGACTTCATCAACCATCATCAGCC
>NZ_JAUOSC010000648.1:0-311 GCF_030548285.1 Gilvimarinus sp. 1_MG-2023 | reverse complement strand
TGTGAGTGGTTATCTCAGACGGCGGGTTGTGGCAGAGAGCGGGGCCGATCACGATTAGGATCAGGCCTCCGCTGTCCAGCGTCTGGTCTTAGTACTTGTAAGACTCTGGCTTGTAAGGGCCATCGGCTTTGACATTGATATAGGATGCCTGGGTGTCGGTCAGTCGGGTAATCACCCCACCAAAACCTTCAACCATGTCTTTGGCGACTTCTTCGTCGAGTTTTTTCGGCAGCACTTTCACGTAGACGCTTTCGGCTTTTTCAGCTTCCATCAGGTCGGCGAACTTGCGTTCAAACAGATAGATCTGAGCC
>NZ_JAUOSC010000647.1:0-311 GCF_030548285.1 Gilvimarinus sp. 1_MG-2023 | reverse complement strand
CTTGTACTCTTCATCCATCACCGTGGATTGGGGAGCCTTGCTTTCATCCAGCAATGGCAGTGTCAGTGAGTAGCCCTTGATCGGATAGATCGGTAACTTGATGCCTAATGGATTCATCAGCATCGGAGAATAACTGCCCATCGCAACCACATACTTATCAGCGGTCAAACGTCCTTTGGAAGTCACGACGCCATGGATTTCACCACCAGACGCTTCCAGTCCCTTGACCTCGGTATCCATCATGAAAATCACCCCGAGGTCACGGCAAGCCGCCACCAGCCCCTGGGTAAACTTGCGACAGTCACCGGTAC
>NZ_JAUOSC010000646.1:0-311 GCF_030548285.1 Gilvimarinus sp. 1_MG-2023 | reverse complement strand
CATGAGCAGTCCAGCTTTGCCCGGGTATTTTCAGCGGTATCGTGATATTACGCCCCAGGGATGGGGCTGATCAGATCGCCAGCGTTCTCTCTGTTACTGAATCCCCCTTCTATACTCCGGCTCCTATACTCCGGCTACTTGCACTGGCGCACTGGCTGATTACTATGCCAGCCATATCGAGACCACCAACCACCAACCACCAACCACCAACCGCAAGCCACCAGCCACCAGCCACCAGCCATCAACCATCAACCATCAGCCATCAGCCACCAGCCATCAGGGCCATTGACGCCAATTCTCCCTGGCTAAAC
>NZ_JAUOSC010000645.1:0-311 GCF_030548285.1 Gilvimarinus sp. 1_MG-2023 | reverse complement strand
AGGCAAGCGGGTGTACGGCGAGGTGATTCCAAGTCCCAACCCGGATGCCCGTATCGTTGTGGTGAAACAGCCGATCGGTGTTGTGGCAGCGATTACCCCGTGGAATTTCCCCTGCGCCATAATTACGCGCAAGTGTGGCCCGGCATTGGCAGCGGGTTGCAGCTTTATCGTCAAACCGGCACCGGATACACCGTTTTCGGCACTGGCGCTGGCAGCACTGGCGCAACAGGCCGGTATTCCCGATGGTGTCTTTAACGTTGTGACTGGTGATGCCATTGCCATCGGCAATGTTCTGACCAGCAGCCAGAAAG
>NZ_JAUOSC010000644.1:0-311 GCF_030548285.1 Gilvimarinus sp. 1_MG-2023 | reverse complement strand
ATATCGGCCTGCCCCTGGGCGTTGATCCGGCCACGCTTCATGGTATCGCGGGTCGGGCTGGCCAGAATGGCACCGGGAAAACATAACGCTTCCAGCAAGGCGTCCAGATCACTGTGCTGCAGGCATGGACGGGCCACGTCATGCACCATCACCCAGTCATCTTCTGCTGCCAGTGTCTGCAAGGCGCGCAAGCCGTTTAATACCGAGTCACACCGCTCCGCTCCACCACAGGCACGCAGAATCCGCGCATCATCAGCAAATTCACTATCAGGCCAGTAAGGATCGTATTCAGACAGCACCAGCACCAGGCG
>NZ_JAUOSC010000643.1:0-312 GCF_030548285.1 Gilvimarinus sp. 1_MG-2023 | reverse complement strand
GGGGAATCTCGCCCCTGTGACTGCGTCCATAACCCGTCTGTTGTAGGGTTTTGGGCTTGGCGGGCAATGTTTCCGGTGGGATACCCGCGGGCCTGGGTGTGGACGGGGGGGGGGGCGCCACCACGACGGGTGGCGGGAGCGGTTCACTGGTGGGCCGGGCTGGTTCTGGTGTATCGACCGGGGCCGGGCGGGCAACCGGCAGAGTATCCGGCTTGGGTTCCGGATCTCGTTGTTGTGCCGGTTCAACCTCGACGTCTTTCCAGCGCGGGTTGAGAAAGGGTAGAAAAGCGCGGTCATGTTTATCCAGATAGG
>NZ_JAUOSC010000642.1:0-312 GCF_030548285.1 Gilvimarinus sp. 1_MG-2023 | reverse complement strand
GTTATCAGGAGATAGGGGAAAGCGACCGCATGACACTGAAATTTATCAAACCGGTACTGCGTTAGTTAAAGGATACGGCAAGGGGATTATTCGCTGGACAGGTGTCAGGGTTGAGTGGGCAGGTCGGGGTAGCGGGTTGCTTTCAGGCTATCCTTGATCTTCTTCAAGTGCGCATGGAAGTCGACGCCCCGGCGCAAGGTAACGCCAGTAGCCAGCACATCCAGTAACACCAGCTGTACAATCCGTGACGTCATGGGCATGTATTTATCCGTGTCTTCCGGGGTCGGGAAGGACAGGTGCACACTACTGGAA
>NZ_JAUOSC010000641.1:0-312 GCF_030548285.1 Gilvimarinus sp. 1_MG-2023 | reverse complement strand
GATGGCCTCTGTATGTGCGCTGACGGCCGCATCCAGCGTATTGGCCGCTGATAACAAGGAATTGAATATCTATAACTGGTCGGACTACATTTACCCGGAAGCGGTGTCTGAGTTTGAACAGAAAACCGGCATCAAGGTGAACTACGACGTTTACGACTCCAACGAAGTACTGGAGGCCAAGTTGATGACCGGCAGCAGCGGTTATGATTTGGTGATTCCAACCGGAGCGTTTCTGGAGCGTCAGATCCAGGCTGGTATCTACACCACCATCGACAGCAGCAAACTGAGTAACTACGGCAACCTCGACAGCAC
>NZ_JAUOSC010000640.1:0-312 GCF_030548285.1 Gilvimarinus sp. 1_MG-2023 | reverse complement strand
CGTCTGAGCGACTGCGGCAACAGAGTTTTTCTGTTCTGATTACCGGATAAACTGATAAGAAAAGCAGCTACTCCGTGCTGAAAGCAGCCAAAAACAGGACAAAACAGTCCGACACAAGCGCACCACTCCGGCTGTCAGCAAGCGGCTTGCTGCGCTTGTCTGATTCGTGGCCATGGCACGCCCAAATGCGATGAAACCGGGCTTTATGGCGAATAAACAACCAGCAAAACCATCCTTATTGTCTTGATAACCACGATCAGATCACGATTAAACCACCTGCCATTGACAACACCTATTGCCACCATTCAGAGA
>NZ_JAUOSC010000064.1:0-550 GCF_030548285.1 Gilvimarinus sp. 1_MG-2023 | reverse complement strand
GACAAATCCTTCAAGGAAGGACGCCGTATAACGATGGAAGAAGTCGCCACCGCCACCGGCGTACACCGGACCACGTTGTCGAAGATCGCAAATAAAGTGGGCTACAGCACAACGACTGACGTGTTGGATGCGTTGTGTGAGTTTTTTGATTGTGAGGTTGGAGAGATTGCGGAGCGGGTGCGTGATCTGGAGTAGCTTGAAGTATTTTTCAAAGCTTGATTGAAACCATGGAACGGCAAACAGTTTGAAACCACTATCATTGAAAATTGTCGCAATCATTGCGACCTGTAATCGTCCAGAGCTACTGAAATCTCGCGCTCTGGCATCGATTGCTAACCAAACCATTACTCCGGATTACCTGGTCGTTTGTGACGACTCAGAACCTGAAAACAAGGTAATTAACAGGTCGGTCGTAGACTCTATTTCCTTATCAGGATGCAGTGTCTTTTACCTGCAGAACCACAGGTCCAATGGTGCCAGTGGTTGCTGGAACTCGGCAGTGGACCTGGTTCTGAGAGAATTTGAAAACTCGCCAGATATTGTGTTGGCC
>NZ_JAUOSC010000639.1:0-312 GCF_030548285.1 Gilvimarinus sp. 1_MG-2023 | reverse complement strand
ATGGCCATGCGCTGGGCGATCAACGAAGCCATTCGGTATGGCGATGGCGTCGGCAAGCCAAAAGGCTACATGAAATCCAATGCCCTCATCACCGTCACCAAAGAATCCGGGCAAGCCGCTAAAAGTTTGGCCTCCGAAAACATCGTCAATATGTACATCCGCATGCTGCCATCCAGCATCAACCGCGCTCACTGGGAATGTAACTCAGAACTGCTGCCCCAACTGATGAAACTCAAGGATGACGACGGCAATCTGCTCTGGACTCCGCTCAACTCAGGCTACAAAGAAACACCCAACGGCCTCTTGCTGGGT
>NZ_JAUOSC010000638.1:0-312 GCF_030548285.1 Gilvimarinus sp. 1_MG-2023 | reverse complement strand
CGTATTACCTACCCGCTAACCACGGTTGCAGAAGTTCGGCCCAGCCCTGTCCGTGGCCGTTATGTCTTGGGCAAGGTCAGGCGCAACAGGCTGGCGGTTTGTTGCAACAGACTATCCAGCTGCTTGATGTGATCAACCTGCGAGGTGGCTGCCGGTATCTCTGCCGCTGCTTCTGCCGGGGTTGCTGAGGTATCGGCTGGTTCGGCCCTGGCCGTTTCACTAACAGGCGTCAGAGCCTGGGTCAGCGCCGCCTGCCATTGCGCCAATAATTCTGGATGCTTGTCGCCTAGCAGCGATATTAAAGCCCCTTCC
>NZ_JAUOSC010000637.1:0-313 GCF_030548285.1 Gilvimarinus sp. 1_MG-2023 | reverse complement strand
GGTAGTCGATCCCCATGGTCAGGCCAAAAGGAGATGGGTTTACAAACCGTTGGTTGTGGGCGTAGAGCCAGCCCGAAATCGCGGCCAGCAAGGCAGAAATAACAAAGGCCACCAGTTTTGAGCGGAAGGTATTGACGCCCATGGACTCAGCCATCAGCTGACCTCCTTTCAAGGCACGAATGGCACGGCCTTCACGGGAGTTCAGCAGGTTCTGTACCAGCCAGATAGCGGCCAGCAGCACGACCCAGATCAGGTAGAAAATCTTTTCTCCCTTATCCAGCGTCAGGCCGAACAGTTCAATGGCAGGCAAACC
>NZ_JAUOSC010000636.1:0-313 GCF_030548285.1 Gilvimarinus sp. 1_MG-2023 | reverse complement strand
GGTCGACATTTGTAACATGAAGCTCAAGAGTGCCAGGCACGGTCATTACCATACACAAACTGGTAAAGCGTACCGTCCCGCTCGATCAGAAAATTAATTGAGACCTTCAAATCGGCAATGCCCGCAAAATAGGGATGCTCATCCGCAGCCAGCTGATTAGTGAAAAATCGCGGCACACACCCCGTGCCAAACTGACCTGGAGGCAAACTGATGTTATGAATCACCAGCAAAGACACAACCGCCTCTGGCGGACGCGGGCCAAAGTTGGGGGATGGCACCCAAAGCGCATCGGGCAAACGCCCGTCTTGTACAT
>NZ_JAUOSC010000635.1:0-313 GCF_030548285.1 Gilvimarinus sp. 1_MG-2023 | reverse complement strand
GCTTAACTTAGGCAACAGCGCCGCGCGTCAAAACGACCCGATCCGCGCACAAAGCCATTATCAGGCGCTTTTGGCGGCCGCCCCGCCTACGGAGCCCGAGCTCGGCGACGAATACCTCGCCCTGCGCGACAAAGCCCTGACCGCGTTAGGCTACAGATACTTGCAACAAAAAGACTTTGCCTCGGCCAAGGCGGCGTTCCGCCCGGTAAGGCTCGAGACGGCCTGTGCCAACCGCGCCCTGCTCGGCTATGGCTGGAGTGCCGCCAGCTATCTAGACTATGTTCTCGCACTAAAACCTTGGCAGGCGCTGCGC
>NZ_JAUOSC010000634.1:0-313 GCF_030548285.1 Gilvimarinus sp. 1_MG-2023 | reverse complement strand
CCTACAACCAGTTCTACGCCGTAGGTACGCTTGAGGATATCGACTTTAATATCCAGGTGCAGCTCGCCCATGCCTTTCAGGATGGTTTCGCCGGAATCGATATCGGTTTCAACCTGGAAGGTTGGATCTTCAGCCACCATCTTGCCGATGGCGATACCCATTTTGTCGACGCCGCCCTTGTCTTTAGGCTGAACCGCAATGGAAATTACTGGCTCAGGGAAGACCATGGCTTCCAGCGTACATTCATGCTTGGGATCACACAGTGTGTGACCAGTCTGAACGTTTTTCATGCCGACAATCGCGAGAATATCAC
>NZ_JAUOSC010000633.1:0-313 GCF_030548285.1 Gilvimarinus sp. 1_MG-2023 | reverse complement strand
GGGCGATGATCGCATGCAGTATTCTGGGCGGGCGGGTGATTGCTCCGGTCAGTCAGGCGGTGCGTTATATGGCGCAGTGGGAAAATGTGCAGCAGTCGCTGAAAATGGTGGATCAGGTGCTGGATCTGGATACCGAGCGACGGGCAGAGCAATCGCTGCTGATGCCGTCGGAGCCTCCGGCGGAGATCGCGTTGCAAGCGGTGAGTTTTTCTTATCCGGATTCGCCGGTGTTGCAACTGGATGTCGGCTCATTGTCGCTCAAGGCCGGGGATCGGGTGGCGGTGGTGGGTCAAATCGGTTCGGGCAAGTCGAC
>NZ_JAUOSC010000632.1:0-313 GCF_030548285.1 Gilvimarinus sp. 1_MG-2023 | reverse complement strand
AAAGTAGTCTGCTGTTTTTTTTATGTATTGGATACCACCTTTCAAGAGGCAATTATCGCCATGAAAAGGGCCATTATGGCAGTGAAAATGCGGATTTCGTCAACACTGAAGCAGCCTAATACCATCGTCCCTTGCGTTCAGTCATGCTGTTTGATTCCAATGAGCTCGTAAAACTCGCTATAATTCGCGCGATTCTAATTCTGATAAGCCGTATTAGCTTAAAAAGGGGACCGTTGTGAAACATCTGAAAGCGCTGATTCTGGTTGCTGCCACCTTATTGGTTTCGCAAGCATTCGCTGCGACAGCTACTAAT
>NZ_JAUOSC010000631.1:0-313 GCF_030548285.1 Gilvimarinus sp. 1_MG-2023 | reverse complement strand
GACTTGGCTGATGACTTTGTGTTAACTGCCATTCCGGTCGAAACCATTCGGGCGCTGGACTCCGCCGACCTGATCGCCGGACATGTGTTTCGGCCATCGGCTGCTGCCGAGCTGGAAAATATGGAATACCAAAGCTCACCAGCGCAGGTTCAACTGGCGTTGCAACTGGTCGCCGGTCAACTATCACCGGCGCAGTTACCCAATAACCTGGATGATCAGCAACAAGCACAAGTGCTTGAACTTGCGTTTACCTATGCCCGTTATCTCTCGGTGAAAAAGAAACAGGCCAGCCCGGTATTACGGCGGCAGACTC
>NZ_JAUOSC010000630.1:0-313 GCF_030548285.1 Gilvimarinus sp. 1_MG-2023 | reverse complement strand
AATCTGGCTATCCGAGCCGATAGCCAGGCTCCGCAGCTGGATGGAGTCCGCAATCAAATGTGTCATATGCTCCTGGAACAACTTCAGATCGACCTCAATATCAGGGCCTGAAAAACGGCCATAGTAGCCAAGTTCCGTACTGATAATTCGTTCATGATCGAGATCCCGGGACTCCGGCCATTGATGTATAAAAAACGTCCCTTCCGAAATGCCCAGATAATTATCATCCAGGCCACTGATGATTACATTATAGTTGGGATTTTGCTCCAGCAAATCGGGTGAGCGCACCGCCTCGGAATGAATCAGGCGAATT
>NZ_JAUOSC010000063.1:0-551 GCF_030548285.1 Gilvimarinus sp. 1_MG-2023 | reverse complement strand
CCTTGTTGGCGGATGCCGACTACGAGACCAAACCAAACTACAGTTTTACTGTAATCGCCACCGATGGCGCCGGTCACTTCACTGATCAGACCGTGACGCTGGCGGTCCATGATTTGGATGAGTCAGGACCGGTATTTAACTCCGGGAGTCTGGCGGATGCCATTGATGAAAACTCTGGTGCCAGCTCGGTTATTTACACAGCCACAACCAATGATGCGACAGCGGTTTATAGCCTCTCGGGAGCCGATGCAGGGCTGTTCAGCATCAACTCAGCCACCGGCGAAGTCACGTTGTTGGCTGATGCCGATTACGAAACAAAAGACAGTTACAACTTTACCGTCACAGCCATCGATGGAGCCGGTAACCATACCGATCAAACTGTCACCCTGGCGGTGACTAACCTGGAGGAAGCAGCGCCAAGCATTACGTCTGGTGATACCGCGACTGCCATCGATGAAAACAGCGGTGCCGGGCAGGTGGTGTATACCGCGATCGCTGATGACTCTGCTGATATTTCCGATGGTGTGAGTTTCTCGCTCTCTGGCGACGAT
>NZ_JAUOSC010000629.1:0-313 GCF_030548285.1 Gilvimarinus sp. 1_MG-2023 | reverse complement strand
TCCGGGAAGAGCTGGAAGCCATTCGGGCAGAGTATGGCGATGAGCGCAAGACCGAAATCATGGCGGTGAAGCGCGACCTGAGCATGGCTGACCTGATTCCGGAAGAGGATCTGGTGCTGACGCTGTCCCACAGCGGTTACGCCAAGACCCAGCCAATTGATGCCTATCAGGCCCAAAAGCGCGGTGGTAAAGGGCGTTCTGCCACGTCAGTAAAAGATGAGGACTTCATCGAACACCTGTTAGTGGTGAACAGTCACGATACCGTGTTGTGCTTTACCGATGCGGGCAAGGTGTACTGGCTGACGGTGTACAA
>NZ_JAUOSC010000628.1:0-313 GCF_030548285.1 Gilvimarinus sp. 1_MG-2023 | reverse complement strand
ATGTCGGGCGCGGTAGTCACCGCTCTGAAACAGGGGGAAACCGGCATTGCCGCCCTGGCGATCGCGCTACAAAATGCGGAACAGCAAGGAACGCTAACAACCGATCAAATCAATGACGGCCTATCTGCCGCCCTAAAAGAACTGGCAGCCACCGATCGGAGCCAATTTGGCGACCTGATCAAAACCGCGATGGAAAAAATAGAGGCCGGGGCAGAATCGGCGGGCGTCTCGGTTGAGCAGCTGCAAACCTTATTAGGCTCACTGCAAACCGCCGATCTGGAAAGTGCCTTCGAAACCCTGGGCATAACCAGTC
>NZ_JAUOSC010000627.1:0-314 GCF_030548285.1 Gilvimarinus sp. 1_MG-2023 | reverse complement strand
AGGCTTCCAGCTCTTCCGCATAGGGCTTGGCTATCTTGCTACTCATGTTTTCCCAACGCTTTGCCTTGATCCCAGTCGCTTTTTCAAGCATCGGACGAGTGTACCCCTCTTGTTTTATAACAAGATTGATCCGTTCAACGAGTTCCATATTCCAAACCAGAATTTCCCTAAACACCAGGAATTCCCTAATATTTAGGGTGAGTGTTGAAGCCACTCGTTAGTATTAACCCAAACCCGAAAGCCTATCACGAACTGCCACTTTCCCGGCAGCCTCGCGGAACAAGGAGGTTTTGTGTCTTGTTTGTGAACTCATA
>NZ_JAUOSC010000626.1:0-314 GCF_030548285.1 Gilvimarinus sp. 1_MG-2023 | reverse complement strand
CATATATATACCATTTTAAAGTTGTTTTTAACTGATATTTCTTCGTCGCAGACACATAACACCGTATTAAGGTGTGAGCAACGCCACCACTCAACCTACTGCACCGTAACCCACTTGACCATGAAAATCACCATGAAAATAAAAGACATTTGTATGTCGGCAACAACAACTTCATTGGCTGACTCGCCATTTGAAACAACAACGGAGCCTTTTATCCTGGTTGGTTTGCTTGCAGAGTTAGTTGGCTCAGATATGTCGACATACCAATCATCACCAACTTTACGACCAACGTAAAATCCATCTCTCACCATATC
>NZ_JAUOSC010000625.1:0-314 GCF_030548285.1 Gilvimarinus sp. 1_MG-2023 | reverse complement strand
TCTGTTCCTCGTATCGCAGAAGAGCGCGCGCGAGTGTCGTATTCTTCCAGTGCCTGTTCAAAAAGAGTTTTGCTTTTCATCGTTTTGGTTCCTTTTCCCCAGATCCGCCGGGTCGGTGGTTGGCTTGATTGCCTTCCATGAGTTCCACTATACTCGCCTCTATTTGTTTTGCAATACAAAACAATAAATTATTTTAATATTTTCGGATACAAAATGGCGCTCACTCCACATCCGGCTTTCCACCGCCTTTAATCCACTGGTCAATCTCGTCCTGGTTTTCCTCTGGCCCCGCTGCATGGCTGATGCCTGGTACG
>NZ_JAUOSC010000624.1:0-314 GCF_030548285.1 Gilvimarinus sp. 1_MG-2023 | reverse complement strand
CACTCAAGCCTTCATTGATGTCATGAATTTCCTGGGCGACCCGTTCCAACTGGGAAAAGATTACCTTCACCCGCTCAACCAGCATATCGCCCATCGGCGTGGTATGACTGCCCCGGCTGGTACGGGTAAACAGCTCCACGCCCAGGTCGGTTTCCAGTTCACGTAGTATTTTACTGACGGCAGGCTGGCTGAGATTCAGGGCTTCCGATGCCTGTACCAGACTGGGACTGTCTGCCAGCGCCAGCACCGCACGTAACTGCTGCAGTTTGACCCGACGTATCCAATTGACATTCTGCATGGTGTTTCCCCGTATC
>NZ_JAUOSC010000623.1:0-314 GCF_030548285.1 Gilvimarinus sp. 1_MG-2023 | reverse complement strand
ATGTGGCACGCTGCAAGTCGATATGAACCTGCCCGAACGTTTTGACGTCAGCTACATCAACGAAGCCGGAGAACGCGAACGGCCAGTGATGCTGCACCGGGCACTGTTCGGCTCACTGGAACGTTTTACCGGAATTCTGCTGGAGCATCACAGCGGCAAGCTGCCGATCTGGCTATCACCCGTTCAGGCTGTGGTGATGTCCATTGCCGAAGCCCAGAACCACTATGCCAGCCAGCTGGCCGAGCTGCTGAACCTGCACGGTATCCGCACCGACAGCGACACCCGTAATGAAAAAATCGGCTACAAGATACGCC
>NZ_JAUOSC010000622.1:0-315 GCF_030548285.1 Gilvimarinus sp. 1_MG-2023 | reverse complement strand
CAGCGACCATGCGTCCGGTTATTTACAAGAAACTGGACGGCGCACGTGAGCTGGCTGATGCCAAGAAATATCAGGATGCGTTGAAAGAACTGCAGTCGCTGGAGAAACGCAGACGTAACTCCTATGAGACCGCCATGACGCATAACATGTATGCGTATGTGTATTTCAATCAGGAAAAATACAAGTCAGCGGCTGCCGCTTATGAACAGGTTTTATCCGTTGGCAACATTCCGGAAAGTCTGGAACAAACCACGCTGTACAGCCTGTCGAAGTTGTACTTGATTCAGGAGGACTACAAAAAAGCACTGGTTCCTC
>NZ_JAUOSC010000621.1:0-315 GCF_030548285.1 Gilvimarinus sp. 1_MG-2023 | reverse complement strand
GAGTACGATTTCGCCTTTGGGTAAAAAACCCTGACACAACAAGGTTTCATACCAGTCCCGAATAAAAGTATCCCGCGTGGCTTCGAGCTGGGCACGGGAGCTGAACAACACCAGCGTCCCTTGCCCCAAATCCAGCTGCGCTTTCATCCATTGCTCTATATCCGTCTGAAACTGATCACTTTTGGGATCAGACCCCAACTGCACCACTTCCAGCTGGCCCAGATTCGGATAATCAAACGGACTGGCGACCCGGTGATACCCGGCCCAGTCCGGCAAGCCGGTTTCCCAGCTCAACTTGCCGAAGCTGTTTAGCGC
>NZ_JAUOSC010000620.1:0-315 GCF_030548285.1 Gilvimarinus sp. 1_MG-2023 | reverse complement strand
CTTCCGCACAACGGGCTTCTGTCTGAGTCATCACCAGGCCGGGCATAACCCGGCCATTCACTGCACCTTCGGAGGTTAGCATGGCGTTATCTATTGTTGATTCTTGCGTGAACTGCTGGGCCTGTTACGACGTATGCCCGAGCGAAGCTATTTATGACAGCAAACCGCATTTCAAAATCAATGCGCGCAAATGTACAGAGTGTGAAGGGGATTATGCCCAGCCTCAATGCGCCAGTATTTGTCCGATTGAAGAGGCAATTCTGGATGCGTCTGGTGTGGCAATCAATCCACCGGGTTCCCTGACCGGTATTCCAC
>NZ_JAUOSC010000062.1:0-552 GCF_030548285.1 Gilvimarinus sp. 1_MG-2023 | reverse complement strand
GAGCTGGCCTCTGCCAAAGTCGCGATTGAAGGCTGGCAGCAGCTGGCAGAGGGTTTTGTCGGTAGCGTATTGCAACGTAACGACGTGAATGTCGCTCTGGCCTATACCTTCACTACCGGTGGTTCAACGTCGGTGATGAACGCGATGGCCGCACCGGGCAATGCCAACAGCGCCTTGAGTAACAAGGATATTCCGGCGTTGGTGCAGCATTACCTGAATACCACCGACGATGATGCCACAACCCAAATGGCCACCGTCACCATGATGACCAGTGGCGACACCGAAGCAGCGACGGCCCTGATTCAGGGGAATGCGCTGTTATCGACCTTACCGGCCCCGGCCCCCCGCAAAACCGATTTCAGCAGCAGCGCTTCAGTACCTTCTGCGTTGCTGGCCGACGGCTTGCAGGCGACTTTCCGTAGTGGTCGTATCGAATTACCTTATTATCCCAGCGCGCCGGACGGTGCTTACAGTGGCGAAGACCCAACCAGTGGTTATGCCTGTACGCCGACAAGCGATACAGATGATAGCTGTTTGTCGCAACAGCTGAGC
>NZ_JAUOSC010000619.1:0-315 GCF_030548285.1 Gilvimarinus sp. 1_MG-2023 | reverse complement strand
CGGCAGATGTTTCCAGCTGGGTTGAATCCGGCCTGGAAAAATACGCGGGCATCCGTATGGCGATTGCGCAAAAAGAAGGGGTTCGCCTGCAACGTAACGCAACCCGCTCCAACCGTTTGCCAACCGTCGACCTCAGTGCCAGTTACACCATCTCGGACGTGGCACCCACTTACACCACCGATCCAACCGACTCAACCGTTGGCACCATTGGCCTGACCGTATCCATGCCGCTGTTTACCGGTGGTTCTCTGTACGCACAAAGCAAACAGTCGGCCAGCAATCTGGCAACCGCTGATTATCAGCTCGAGCAGCAAC
>NZ_JAUOSC010000618.1:0-315 GCF_030548285.1 Gilvimarinus sp. 1_MG-2023 | reverse complement strand
ACATTGGCAGTACGGTTGGCTGGCCATTGCCGATGCTTCCAGCTGGTTGGCCAATGAGCGGATTATGGCATCGGCAGAACGGCTGGAAGCCGCTCGTACGATTCTGCAGGAACACGGTCATTACGACTGGCTGACAGGTCGCGGTGCCTTTGCCATATTGAATAATGGCATCGAATTCGCTGCGACCTATTTTATTATGCTACTGAGCCTGTTTTTTACCGGTGGTGGCCGCTATCTGAGTATGGATTACTGGATTGCACGCCGTCATAACCTGTTGCGCTAACGACCGACCGAATAACCCTGGTTGTTATGATG
>NZ_JAUOSC010000617.1:0-316 GCF_030548285.1 Gilvimarinus sp. 1_MG-2023 | reverse complement strand
GTAATCGCAAGGATAACGCCTGCAACAACACCGACCGCATCGACGCTCCCCCCATGGTATTCAGCACCTGCAACTGCAACATCACCTGATCCAGATGGAACAGATCCAGTCTGGCCGGATCTGCGACCCATCCAGTCGTGGTGGCAGAGAGCGCTTGCAACCAATCCCTGCTGCCACTGGCAAGCGGCAGCAAAGGCTGCACCGCCCTTAACACCAGAGCCGTCACATACCAGGGAGAATCCAGGGGAATCCGCTGCGACAACCTCACCATTTCGACCGTCTCACCGGCTTGCCACTGCGCCATCCACACCATGAC
>NZ_JAUOSC010000616.1:0-316 GCF_030548285.1 Gilvimarinus sp. 1_MG-2023 | reverse complement strand
CGTCAAAACCCTGTACTATCACAACACCCGTGATGGCATGGAAGACCCTCAGAAAGACGTGATCGAAGAAGACGATGACTGCGCAGGCGGAGCCTGTAAAATCTAGTACGAAAAATTCAACGTACTTTCTACTGATTCTCTTTTAACACTGCACAAGGCCGGTACAATCAACACGCTATGTCGATAGTACCGGCAACAACCCGCTGTGTAAGGAAGCGCACACGGGTCTTTTCAATCCGAAGAATGACAACGGCCGAACAGGCCAGCGAGACGATACTGGCTATGGCCTACACCACCTTCAACCGCAACGAATTTG
>NZ_JAUOSC010000615.1:0-316 GCF_030548285.1 Gilvimarinus sp. 1_MG-2023 | reverse complement strand
ACAGCCGGGAAAGTTTAAAGGCTAACCCGATGGATCTGGTCTATTCCTTGCTTGTGATGATCCGGGCGCACGAAGAATCCGACACAAAGTCGAAGCGAGTGCTGGCAGCCTTGCGACTCCAGTGCCAAGCCTGGCAGGCCGGTACATACCGGGGCCACATCCGCAACGGCAAGCCACCGACCTGGTTGGTCGAAACTGGATCGGTGGAATGGCCTCTCTATGAGCTGAACACAGCGCGGGCCGAAGCGCTGCGCCATGCGATTGATCTGTATCGGCAGGGATATGGTGGGTCGGCGATAGCGGGTCGACTCAATAA
>NZ_JAUOSC010000614.1:0-316 GCF_030548285.1 Gilvimarinus sp. 1_MG-2023 | reverse complement strand
ACCCAGTACCGGCTTGGGAATATTCTGCAGTACGCCCCCAATAATCGGGAACATACCCAGAATAAACAGTACCGCACCGATGTAATAACCAATGTAGCGACTGGCAACACCGGTCAGCTGGATCACGCCATTGTTCTGGCTGAAAGTGGTGTTGGGCATGCTGTTAAACAGAGCTGCCAGCAAGGAGTTAATACCATCGGCCAGGACGCCGCCCTTGACTCGCTGGATGTAGCTCTCACCCTTGATGGGCTGATGCGACACAATGCAGTTGGCGGTCAGGTCGCCGGTGGATTCAATGGCGGTGATCAGGTAAATC
>NZ_JAUOSC010000613.1:0-317 GCF_030548285.1 Gilvimarinus sp. 1_MG-2023 | reverse complement strand
CTGCTGCTGTGCTGTCATTTCAAACAACTCCAGATGTACATCGGGGTGAGCGCTACCGAACCGCTGGAGCAAAGCGGGCAGAAAACGTGCGGAAGCCGAACTCATATAACAGAAGCGAAATTGGCCGATTTGTCCGCTCCCGGCTCGCAGCACTCGCTCTCGAGCTTCCACCTCGAGCGCCAGTAAGCGGCGAGCGTCCTCTAACAATACCTCGCCGGCCGCGGTCTTTCTCACTTCGCGAGTGCTGCGCCAAAGCTGTGTGGTGCAAAGCTAGGCTTCTAAGTCGGCAATTTGCCGGCTCACTGCGGGCTGAACTG
>NZ_JAUOSC010000612.1:0-317 GCF_030548285.1 Gilvimarinus sp. 1_MG-2023 | reverse complement strand
GGCCAAGCTCCATCTGATACAAGCCGCTGTCATGCCACAGGTTAATCAAGCTTTCCATTCAGGCACTCCTTACGCGAGGTTGTACAGAGTGTCGCCCACTTTCACTGACACACCTTCTTTGGCTGAAACACCGGTCACCGTACCTGCTCGAGGAGCACGCACTTCGGTTTCCATCTTCATGGCTTCCAGAATCACGACAACATCGCCTTCTTCCACCTGATCGCCAGTATCAACCAACACCTTCCAGACATTGCCAGACAAAGGTGCACAGACAGGATCACCATCACCGGATGCCGCAACCTCACCCGCTGTGGATG
>NZ_JAUOSC010000611.1:0-317 GCF_030548285.1 Gilvimarinus sp. 1_MG-2023 | reverse complement strand
CCACCGGCACCACACCCAGATTCATCAGAGTGCGTAACGTGCTGCGAGCGTTAAGATAACGGGTACGGTTACTGAGGTCATCATGGGTCAGCAACACCTGGGCGGTGAGCCGGTCATGTTTACCAAAAGCGGTTTCATAAGCCTGCACCAACCCCATCTGCCCGACCGCTGCCGCCGCCTGCAACTGATAAAGTTCTTCCGGTCGCTTATGCCAGCCAAGACGGGTCATACCGGCGGCAACCGAGCCAGACGAGACCAGAATAATATCGTGCCCCAGGCGCTGTAATTCGGCCATCTGATCGACCCAGGATTGCATC
>NZ_JAUOSC010000610.1:0-317 GCF_030548285.1 Gilvimarinus sp. 1_MG-2023 | reverse complement strand
GGTTATATTGGTCAGGGTAAAGGGGTCACTTTCCGATGGAAAGGCATCGGCAAACAGGGTCTGGTAGTCTTCATCATTACGGAAGCGATCCAGCACTTCCGTCAGATTGGCGTCGTTAATCCCCAACTCTTCCGGTGTATCACCCGTCAGAGGAATAGCCAGTTGCAGCTCGATACTGGTAAAAATCGAGTTCCACCAGGTGTAGGTGCCGTTGTACGCCACGTTCGTCAAGGTCTGGGAATTACGCACCAGATCATCACCGGTCGATCCGGTCGGCACGACCTTGCCATCCGTAAAGGCCAGTTCCTGAAAGTGAC
>NZ_JAUOSC010000061.1:0-554 GCF_030548285.1 Gilvimarinus sp. 1_MG-2023 | reverse complement strand
CTATAATGCTTGACTCAATATACCCATACTTTATTTGATGACTTTATTTTGGTGCGATAAAAATTCTATCGCACATTATTATGGCACCTCCCAGCACCTGTTTTTGGAAAGTTGAAATCACTACCATCACCTCGAGTCATGACCCCAACAGCCAAGCAGTCACAGAAACCAAAGTGAATATGTAACCGAGCATCCGATTCAGTTGTCAGGAATAAATAGAGGGAGGAGGGGAAGAAAAGAGAAAAGGTGAGAAAGGGGAAAAGGTAAGAAAGGGAGAACTCGATGAATCTTGAGGCGCCGCTGGCGGCGCCCTTTCACTGAGCACTATAAAAAGAGGGAGTCTCATCCAATGAGACAGCGCCCTCCAGGGCCGGGGCAACACCAAAGGCAACATACAGCTCGACCAAGGCCTGGATATGTTTCTGGCGCTGCACCACCAAGCTGTCTCTGGCGTTGAAGAAAGTGCGCTGGGCATTAAGCAAATCGGAAAAGTCCGTATCGCCATATTGGTAACGAATGTCAGCCAGTGCCAGCAACTCCTGATTATTTTCCAG
>NZ_JAUOSC010000609.1:0-317 GCF_030548285.1 Gilvimarinus sp. 1_MG-2023 | reverse complement strand
CTTATTCACCCAAGAAAAGACTGATTCCCATGGGCAGAGCGTATCAAAACCGGAAAGAATCCATGGCCAAAACGGCCGCGGCAAAAACCAAGGTCTACTCCAAGTATGGCCGTGAAATTTATGTAGCCGCCAAGGCGGGCGGTACCGACCCATCGGCAAACCTGTCGTTGCGTTCCCTGATCGATCGGGCCAAGAAAGACCAGGTACCGACCCACGTGATCGAGAAGGCCATCGACAAAGCCAACGGTGGCACGGGCGAAGACTTCCAGCCCGCGTTGTACGAAGGCATTGCTCCGGGTGGGGCCATGGTGTTGATC
>NZ_JAUOSC010000608.1:0-317 GCF_030548285.1 Gilvimarinus sp. 1_MG-2023 | reverse complement strand
CGCTGGCAATGTTTTCCAGCAGATGCCAGAAAACCGCTTCCAGCCGAATACTGGTGACCACACCATCGAGTCGGATGGAGCGGGTTTTCAGTTCAAACAGCTCCGGTTCGGCAGCAGAATAAATCTCACACATAACACCCTCTCCTGGCCCTGGCCAGTATGCCCTGCGGTATGGCAGGGCATGTCTGGATGATTCTAGCGGGTTTGGCAGGAAGGGAAACTTACAATGCCATCAGCAGTTGGTTAAATTGAGCCAACCAGGCCGGGTGGGCAGGCCACGCGGGTGCGGTGACCAGATTACCATCCGTGATGGCATC
>NZ_JAUOSC010000607.1:0-317 GCF_030548285.1 Gilvimarinus sp. 1_MG-2023 | reverse complement strand
CGTCAGTTGTGCCTCGATACCCGATAATAACTGTCCCTCACTCACCAGCAGATAACGAGGTGCTTGATCATGTTGCTCTGGCAGGTAATCGCACAGTTCAAAAGTAAAAATATGGCTCATGGTGAGCGCCTGTAACCTTGGCTTGAAAGTGTAACGATAACCCCGGCTGCCAAAGGCGGCAAATGCTCCGTGTGATTCATTCAGGCATAATCCACCGACCAATTGATGGTGTTTACGAAAGGCGAATACTGGCGTGGTTAAAAAAACAGCAACAAAAAACAGCAAAACCGGCAAGGCAAACAAGGCCGCTCTGAAAC
>NZ_JAUOSC010000606.1:0-317 GCF_030548285.1 Gilvimarinus sp. 1_MG-2023 | reverse complement strand
GTTTTGCCCGATCTTTTTTGCGTACCCGTTTTCAGCGGGGGCAGGGACCATTACGTATCCAGCAAGAGTTGCGGCAGCGACGGGTTGCTGACGATATTGTCCGCATGACATTGGCAGACAGCGATGCTGACTGGTTTGAATTGGCCAGAGCCGGAGCCGCCAAAAAATTGGGGGTGCGTGGCGAACTGGCCAAAATCCGCCTTGCTGATCAGAAAGAAAAAGCCCGTCTTTACCGTTTTCTAGGCTATCGCGGGTTTAACCCAGACCAGATTCAGTACGCACTGGATGCCTGTTGTGAAGCTCACGATGAGCAGGAC
>NZ_JAUOSC010000605.1:0-318 GCF_030548285.1 Gilvimarinus sp. 1_MG-2023 | reverse complement strand
TCCTTGACCGCTGCTGACAGTACTTTCAGCAATTGCGGATCCACTCCCTGAGACTGGGGTCGTTTTTTTTCCGGTGTCGGCACAACCACTTCCTCGGGAGCATATTTATTTACCAGCTTGGACATGAATCCGGTAACAAATACCAGCATTGTCAAAAAGACAAATACCGTACCCATACCAAAAAACATCAATTCCAAACCTTGCGTGACGAGTCCTGGCTCAGACATGCAAGCGGCTCCTATTTAGTAATCATTTTTACGGACAGCGACGTGTTTTCCCATAAATTCTCACCAGAATAACCCGTGTTTATAGTGGGAA
>NZ_JAUOSC010000604.1:0-318 GCF_030548285.1 Gilvimarinus sp. 1_MG-2023 | reverse complement strand
ATCCTGATCACATTGAAAATCACCCATCAGCGGGGTGGATCGTTCATCGGCGACCAGCTCGGAAATCCGCAGATACATGCCAAACAGGCACAACATGATAAACAGTGATCGTTCATGCTCCCGGGGGTTGTCGTCTGCCAATTGGGTGACCGTTTCCCGAATATAATCCCACTGCAAGTTGGAGATACGGCGAATCGGTTCGGCATAGGCGTGACGCTGCAGGTATTTGCTTTTTTGCCGAATCAGAGCGACGGGGTTGGTCTGGAGGTAATCTTCCTGAATAAGATAATTAAAGTAGCTGGATAAAACCGCAAATAC
>NZ_JAUOSC010000603.1:0-318 GCF_030548285.1 Gilvimarinus sp. 1_MG-2023 | reverse complement strand
GGCCACGGCGGCACAGGCCGCAAAAAGCCAGGGTGAGCGATCGCCAAAGAAGACCAGCATCACACCACTCATCACCAACACCGCAAACCCCATGCGGACGATGGTTTGCACCGGCATCCGCCGCGACAGGCGTAGATACAGCATCGGGCCAATCAGGGCACACACCGCATTCATGGCAAAGATCAGACTGAACGCCTGCTTGGACATGCCAAAGCCATCGATATAGACATAAGCCGCGCTGCCGATAAACGCCATCAGGCACATCGGCGCCATACCAAACAGCAACACCAGATAGGCAAAGCGCGGGTTGCTCAGCAC
>NZ_JAUOSC010000602.1:0-318 GCF_030548285.1 Gilvimarinus sp. 1_MG-2023 | reverse complement strand
CAACTTGATCAGCTGGTGTTTTATCATCAAACGCTGGCATTACCTGCCCGACGTCAGCCCGAGGCACCGAACGTACAACTTGGCGAACAGCTGTTTTATCAAGCCGGTTGTGAGAGCTGCCATCGAGCACAATTCAAAACCGCGGCCAATGCCAGCCCGGCGATTCTGGCCAATCGCACCATTCAGCCCTGGAGTGATTTGCTCTTGCACGATATGGGGCCAGAGCTGGCGGATAATCGCCCGGATTTTAACGCCAGCGGTCAGGAATGGCGGACGACGCCATTATGGGGAATCGGGCTCGCGGACAAGGTCTCCGAC
>NZ_JAUOSC010000601.1:0-318 GCF_030548285.1 Gilvimarinus sp. 1_MG-2023 | reverse complement strand
TCGTTCGGCTGGCTCTATTGTAAAAAAGATGGCTTGATTATCAGGAATGTATTATGTAAATTCTTGTGATTTTATATTAAAATAAATTACTCGAACCAGAATCAGGATTATTATGTCATTGTTTAAATACTCATCTGGAAGTCAGCTATCCCTGCCGAAAAATGATCAACACCAGTTTGCGATGCAACATGCAATGACGTTGTTTCATGCTAATGCTATTTATAGTTTTATACCTAAAAATGGCTGTTCAACTATGCGTATATCTGTTGCTGTCGCTAATGGTTGTATTGATGGAATAGAGCAAGGCCATTGGATACA
>NZ_JAUOSC010000600.1:0-318 GCF_030548285.1 Gilvimarinus sp. 1_MG-2023 | reverse complement strand
GGCTGATATGCTCCAGCCGAACTGCCCAGGGGGTGGCTTCACTGTCAGTTGGCTGTACTTCGGCAGGTGCCGCCCCGGAGGTTGTCAGAGGCAAGGATAATCCAGCAACCAGCAGCTGATCTCCCTGACGGGTTGCCGCCAATCGCAAGCCATCGAGCTGCAAACGGGTAATCTCGATCAGTTTGTTTTGCACCTGACCGGTATCAATATCCAGCGCGACTTGATCTATACGGGTTTCCCCATCACCGGCTCCCGGATGCTGCAACGTCACTCCGGTCAGCGTCAGCTCGCCACGAATCAGGGCCAGCTGCCAATCAT